>JBCBWB010000050.1:0-29737 GCA_039817275.1 Cyanobacteria bacterium J06648_1
AGTAGCTAGTGCTGTACCTGGAATCAGTAATTTAATTGGTGACGCTCCTGCTGGCGGAAAAGGTATTGCTGGCGCGATTGGTGGTTTGGCTGGCGCCATGGGCGGCGGCAGTGGTGGTCAATTGGCAAACATGGCTGCTCTGGCTGGGGGCTTTTCTCAGCTTGGTCTGAATCCTGGCATGGCGAGTAAATTTATCCCCATCATCTTATCTTTTACTCAAAGCAAAGGCGGCGACGGTATTAAAGATATCTTGGCTGGTGTTTTAAAATAAGATTTGAAATAACAACCAAAGATAAGAACAAGTAAATTATTTACTTCAATTACAGGCGCGATCTAGAGCGTCTTTTTTTGTTTTTATGTCGTATTTTTACCATTGCCTCGCTAATTTCTGAGGCAGGAAGTCGCTTTTATTACTAGAATGTAAGTATTAAGAAGTGTAAAGTGAGATTTATGGCGATCGCCGCAGAAAGTAAGCAAAAAAACCGTGTCGTAGTTGTGGGGGCAGGGATTGGTGGTTTGACAGCAGGAGCATTGTTAGCCAAACAGGGTTGTCAGGTAACAATCTTTGATCAGGCAATTGTCCCTGGTGGCTGTGCCTCAACTTTTAAGCGTCGCGGCTTTACTTTTGATGTGGGGGCAACTCAGGTGGCGGGATTAGAACCTGGGGGAATCCACCACCGTATCTTTGCCGAATTGGAGATTGAGCCGCCAGAATCGAGCTACTGTGATCCTGCCTGTGCAGTATTTTTACCAGGAGAAACCGAACCCGTGAACGTGTGGCGAGATCGCCGTAAGTGGCAAGAGGAAAGACAAAGGCAGTTTCCTGGCAGTGAACCCTTTTGGAATTTGTTGAATCGTCTGTACGAAGCAAGCTGGCGTTTTCAGGGGCGAGATCCCGTTCTGCCACCCCGTAGTGCTTGGGATCTTTGGCAGTTAGTATCGGCAGTTAGACCAGATACTCTAATTACTGTCCCCTTTACCTTAATGACCGTTGCTGATGCTCTCAAGCTCTACGGCTTGTATGAAAATAAGCGACTCAAAACTTTTTTAGATCTCCAGCTCAAGCTTTATTCCCAGGTAGGTACAGACGAGACAGCTTTACTCTATGCCGCTACAGCTTTGGCAGTTTCTCAGGCACCCCAGGGACTATTTCATCTTCAGGGCAGTATGCAGACGTTGAGCGATCGCCTGGTAGCAGGTTTAGAAAAGTACGGTGGTAAACTCTTGATGCGCCATAGCGTTGAACAGATCCATACCGATTCTGGCAAAGTCACGGGAGTTACCGTGCGTAACCGTAAAGGAGAAACCTGGACGGAAGCGGCAGACGAAGTAGTAGCGAACGTTACGACACAGGATCTAGTTCGCCTCACTGAAGATAAAGCTCTGAGTAATTATCAGCGTCGGGTCGAAAAACTACCCCAACCATCGGGAGCATTTGTAATTTACCTGGGAGTCAAGCGAGAAGCTATACCGCCAGACTGTTCGCCCCACCTTCAGTTTCTCTACAACGAAGATGAAGTAATTGGTGAAAACAATTCTCTGTTCGTTTCTGTTAGTAAGCCAGGAGACGGACGCGCTCCTGAAGGACAGGCAACTTTAATCGCCTCTTCCTTTACCGATGCCGATCTGTGGTGGCGAGATAGCCAAGACTACGAACAAATTAAACAACAATATACCGACGAGGCGATCGCTCGTTTAAACTCCTATTTCAATCTCGCTCCCGAAAATATTATCCATACCGAAGCAGCTACACCCAGGACTTTTGCTAACTTTACTGCCCGAGAAAAGGGAATTGTCGGTGGCTTAGGACAGCGAATTCCTACCTTTGGACCATTTGGCTTTGCCAATCGCACTCCCATCAAACATTTGTGGTTAGTCGGAGATTCGACTCATCCAGGGGAAGGGACAGCAGGCGTTAGCTATTCGGCTTTAACAGTTGCCAGACAGATTGAGGCGAGCAGTTCTTAGCTTAAATCGCCAGCTTAGTGCAGTCCCAATCTTGTTGCAGTTGTTTTAAACTGACGATCGCGTCACAATAGAGAAGGAAGTATTTATACTCATATACATATCTCGCCCGTTCATATCTTTTAGAAATCCAGTAATTAAAATCCAGAGATGCTAGCACAATCACAAACCACGATAGATTCTACAAATCTCGACTGCGACATTGCCATCGTCGGTGGTGGTATCGTGGGTACAACTCTTGCCGCAGCATTAAAAAATTCTGGTTTAAAGATTATTCTGATTGAAGCGCGATCGCGTGAAGTAGCGCGGCAAAAAACCCAGGCATATGCTTTTTCTCCCTTATCTAGCCGTATTTATGAAGGTATAGGCATTTGGCAGGATATTTTTCCTCATATCGGCAAGTATCAGCATATTAGTCTGAGCGATGCCGACTATTCCCAGAAGGTAAGCTTTGAAACCAAAGATTTACCAGGAGAACATCTGGGCTATGTGGCGCAGCACAACGTAGTCATTACCGCTCTCCATAACTATTTAGAAGATTGTCCCAACGTGACTTGGCTATGCCCTGGAGAAGTAGTCAACGTCAAGACAGAGCAGGACACTTCTACCGTCGAAGTGCAGTTAAACGGTGAACAAAAGCTAGTTAAAACCAAGCTGGTAATTGGGGCGGATGGAGCGCGATCGCCAATTCGTAGTTTGGCTGGAATTAAAACACGCGGTTGGAAATATTGGCAGTCCTGTGTCGCTTTCACCATCAAGCACAATGCGACTCAAAACAACACCGCCTTCGAACGTTTCTGGTCTAGTGGTCCGATGGGAGTGTTGCCTTTACCAGGAAATCGCTGTCAGATTGTTTGGACTAATCCCCATGCTGATGCTCAGAAGTTAGCTGAATTAGATGAGTCAGATTTCTTAGCTAAACTCAAAGACTATATTCCCGATACCTTTGGCGAGGTTGAATTAGTTAGTCAGCGCCTAGTATTTCCCGTCCAGCTAATGCAGTGTGATCGCTATATTAAGTCTCGTCTTGCTCTCATTGGCGATGCGGCTCACTGTTGCCATCCCGTTGGCGGACAGGGTTTGAATATGGGTATCCGCGACGCGGCTAGTTTGGCGCAGATCCTCCAGGCTGCTCATCAAGAGGGACAGGATATTGGTACGGTCAAAGTCCTCAAACGTTATGAAGGCTGGCGCAAGATCGAAAACCTTGCCATACTTGGCTTTACCGATCTGCTTGATCGTCTATTCTCTAATAGCTGGTTGCCCGTAGTTGCAGTTCGCCGCCTGGGACTGTGGATGATGAGCTATGTCAAACCTCTAAAAATCTTTGCTTTACGACTGATGACAGGTTTATTGGGTAGAAAGCCCAAGCTGGCGCAACAGTCCTAAAGGATAAGCTTCGCAAATCAATAGTCAACAGTTAACAGAGCAATTGCAGTGTGGGTTCGTGTCGCCTGGTTGGATAGAAGAGTCAAACCAAATAAAACGCTATTGAATTAAAACATTTGTCTGCGCTTATAAGGTAAAACTTCGTTTGTTGGTCAACCCAGCTATGTTTAGCATCTATAGGATCAGCTTGAGCCTGGCGATAAATGCTATTATCAGAGGTTGTAATTGGTGCTATGACACTGCGCTGAAATAGAGAACGCTGTCCTGACAACGCCAATCTTAATTTTCACAAGCCTTATTTTTGGCTTTTAGCTACATCAAAGACTTGAAAGTATGTCATAAATATTCTTCGAGTCTGGTTCAAAAGCGATCGCTTTTGGGTTTAATCAATTTTCGGTAATTAACTACAAGCACTCATACTTATGATTCACGATATATTTATGCCCGCCCTCAGTTCCACAATGGAAACAGGTAAAATTGTGGAGTGGTCTAAATCTCCTGGGGATAAAGTTGAAAAAGGCGAAACTGTCCTGGTGGTAGAGTCGGATAAAGCCGACATGGACGTGGAATCTTTTAATGAAGGCTATCTAGCAGTAATTATGGTGGAAGCAGGATCAGAAGCTCCTGTAGGTAGTGCGATCGCTTTAATTGCGGAGACTGAAGCAGAAATTGCCGAAGCGAAGAAACAGGCAGCGTCCCATAGCGGTGGTGCTAGTAAGCCTCAAGAAGCCGCCCCAGTAGCGGTAACTGCACCTGTCGAAGTTGCTCAAACCGTAGCCAGTAACGGTAGCAGCAGCAATGGTAATGCTTCTGGCCGAACTGTAGCCTCTCCTAGAGCGAAGAAATTAGCCAAGCAGCTAAAGGTAGATTTAAAATCCCTCCAGGGCAGCGGTCCCTATGGGCGGATTACGGCGAATGATGTAGAGCAAGCGGCTGGAAAACCTGTTTCGGCTCCTGCGGCGACTCCGATTGGGGTTGCGCCTCAAGCGACTGCTAATGCTGCTCCTGCGGCGATCGCGGCTCGTGTCACTCCTTCTGCACCTGTAACACCTCCTGCGAACGTTACCCCTGGTCAAACTGTACCTCTAAACACTCTACAAAAAGCAGTGGTACAGAATATGATGACCAGCTTGCAGGTACCGACTTTCCATGTCACCTATACGATCAACACTGATGCTTTAGATGGTTTATATAAGCAAATTAAGCCCAAAGGCGTAACTATGACAGCTTTATTGGCAAAAGCGATCGCCGTTACCCTCAAAAATCATCCTGTGGTCAACGCTAGCTATGCCCCCGATGCAATCAGCTACAATTCGGAAATTAACGTGGCGGTAGCGGTAGCTATGCCTGATGGCGGTCTGATTACCCCTGTCTTACGTAATGCCGACCAGATGGATATTTATTCCCTCTCCCGTACCTGGAAAGACTTGGTCGCGCGCTCTAGATCGAAGCAGCTACAGCCTGAAGAATACAGCACGGGAACATTTACCCTCTCTAACCTGGGTATGTTTGGGGTCGATAACTTCGATGCGATCTTGCCTCAGGGTCAGGGTTCAATTCTGGCTGTCGGCGGCTCTAAGCCTCAGCTCGTGGCAGACGATGCGGGCATGATGGGGGTCAAGCGTCAGATGAAGGTAAATATTACTGCCGACCACCGTATTATTTATGGTGCACAGGCAGCAGCTTTCTTGAAAGATCTAGCAACACTGATTGAAACCAACGTTCAGTCCTTAACCCTCTAATTACAAACAGTTTATACTTTTTTCTACCCTTCATTACTTTGAAAGTTGAGTATGGAGGGTATTTCTATTGAGCTTGGGAGACAGAAAAACATGATCGTCAAGATTAGATCGGCAAGATTCGAAGACGCAGCTCTAATCTATCAGCTAATTCAAGCCAAGGCAGAATTTGATCGCCGTATCGGCGCTTATTCTGGCACAGTTCAAACCACCGTTGAAAAGGTACAGCAAAATATTTTCAGCGATCGCCCATTTGCCTTTGTTTTGCTGGCTGAAGCTGAAGGAGCGATAATTGGCTTCGCACTTTACGGATTTAGATATTCTTCTTTTGTGGGACAGCCAAGCATCTGGCTTGACGATCTTTTTATCACCCCGAAGATGAGGAGTCATGGCGCAGGTACGATGTTGATGAATCGACTGCAACAAATCGCTCAAGATAATTACTGTAGTCATCTAGCCTGGACTGCTGATGCCAGAAATACTAGAGGATTGGAATTTTACTATCGTTTGGGCGCAAAAATAAGCGAACAAAGAGGCGATCGCTGCTTTTTAAACTGGAAGATTTCGTAGATAATATTACCAAGGCAGGAATGAAAACAACACGGTAGCCTGTAACAGTTGGTTTGAGTTGAATGATAGACCGCTTTCTCTACGAAAAATCTGTAACTTATCAGGAGTGCTTGATTATTCCTTTCCTACATAGTAGCCTTGCTGGTCAGGAAATATTTTCCTATGCTTTGCTGTCAGAACAGGGCTATACCAGTGTTTTACATCAGGCAGAAAATCCTGCCCAACTCTATGCTAGCAATTTACCAGAAATTATAGCGATCGCTCAACAGCATCTAGATACCCAGGTAACTCTAGAAGGCTCACATTATTTTCGACAGCGTTATACCTATGATCGCAATCTAATTGTGATTCACCAAGAAGGAAACAAGTGCTTTTATGATCACTACGCCCCAACCAAGCTAGTTAATATTGCTGCGCCAAAGATCTTTGATAGTCCCGTGGAATGCGTAGAATGGGTCACATCAGGACTAAAACGATTTTAGTTAGCGGCATAATCTGTATCAATGACAGTTATACAGCTCAAACTAAGCTTCTTTTACCACTACAAAAGGCTGCACGATCAGGGCGGTAAACTGCTTCTCTAAGTTTTGGTTCCAATCTGTAAGCTGTTTGGCAGTGGGTTTAGAGACCGATTCACTGCTAATCCATTCCTGTACCAAAGCTGTATTATCTTCAGCGATCGCCACGGCTACTTCCGTCAAATCTAATTCGGTTTTAATAACGATAATCGCATCTCGTCGAGCATGGGGCTGCAATTCCTGCCAAGAAATATCAGCAACGTCTTGGGCAAGCTTTTCTTTTAAACCAGGCATATTAAATTGAATCTTATTTTGTCCTAATTATCTTAAAGCTATCTCCATCTGCTTCGCAAACTTACCTTTCTAGAAGTCGGGAAGAAATAGTTGGCGTTCTGTAACTATTAAGCCGTTTTCTGATGGGCGATCGCTATTACCTAGTCAGAGACAAATAGGGCAATAGTATATCCCTACTAAATTTGAGGATTGCCGAACCAGCGTTGCTAGGCTATAAACAGGATAATGAATATGTAGCCAATTACACCATTATTTGTCAGTTGAAAACAAATTGGGTTCGATTAAGGTTACAGAGCATGCCGCTTCAACGATCTGAGAAATCTCTCGCCGAAACGCATCTCAAATAGTTTATTTACTTTGAGAGGTAATTATCAATGAACCTAGTCAACAGCGACTTACTTTGGCTGTTAAGCATCATTACTATCTTTACAGCAGTTATGTCTCCCGCACTCTATTGGGTTCTAACTGCGAAACATCGTTAGGGTAACGGGCGATCACTTTTGCTTAATTGATCAATTTATCTTAAGTAGGTGATCGCTAACAGCTCTTGGTTTCAACAGCGCGGTCATACTTTAATAGTGCAGAGGGATAGTTAACAAAGGCAAAAACAGCAGAGATAACCAACTCCAGTTCTGCCAGCGATTAGCCGAAATCTCAGGTCGTTCCAAGAGAAAATCAATTCTTTCGTTAAGGCGATCGCCAATCTGAGCATCATTAAGACTTACGCAGCATACAGGAGACTCTAAAGGTGCTTTTGCCACTGCTAGTAGTGATTCTGCCAGCAGCAGAAAATCTACCGATTCAGCCGCTTTACGGTCGGCTCTCAACTCCCTCAGCAGCAATAGTTCTTGCCATAATGCCTCGGTTTGCGGCAGCCAAAAGCTAAATAAGCGCAGCCACCCTAGCCAGAAAAACCAAAAGGTATCGCGATAGTCGGCATGTGCCTGTTCGTGGGCAATTACTGCGCTCAAATGTTCTTGATCTAAAGTCTGTAATAAACCGCGACTAACTACTAGCTGTGAGCGCCAGAAGCCAATTTGGGCGCTGTAGGGTAAGTCTAGCTCGATAATTTTTGCTGTAGTAGTGCCAATCTCTGCCTGGGGATAGTTACTTAGCTTTGCTAAAGTGCGATCGCTTTGGTATGCCAGCTTGAAGAGACAGCCCCAGGCATACAAGAGCAAAGCGCCAGAAATAATACAGCCATAGAAGCCTGCCTCTATCCCCAGCATTTCTCCGTGACAGCCCATATAAAGTACCGCAACGGCCGTGGTTAGCAACAGTAGTCCTGGAAAACAAAAAAGAAATAAAGCTCGATACCAACGTCTGGACCAACCTTCGGTTTGGAATCTCGACTGACGTATAACTATGGCTAAAGCAATTACGGTTAAAATTGTCAGCAAATGCACTAGCTTTGCTCCTCTCTCTGACGACGAATATTATTCAGACGCGATGCGATCGCCTCTATTTGTTTTAGACTAGCAGTATCTAGGCTGTCGGCAAATGCTGCTACGACATCAGGGTTGCTGACCGCCAGAAAACCGTTAAGCTGCTCGTAAGAGCGCAGTACCTGAGTTTGCTCCCGTGAAATCAATGGCTGCCAAGAAAAAGCTCTGCCTTTTTTACTACACTTGAGCCAGCCTTTGTTGGTCAATCTTTGCAATACTGTCGTGACTGATGTGTATGCCAGTTCCCGTTCGGGGTCTTGCAGAATTTTATCATGGACGTTTTTAACTGTAGCGACCTTTAAATCCCAGATAATGTTGAGTATTTCTGCCTCTAGGGGACCTAAAGACAACTTTTTCGGTCTATGTCGCGGTAATGATGCCATCGATTCCACTGTAATGTAGCAATATATTTGAATTTTACCTGTTGGAGATTGCCAATATTTTATTTCCCGACACTATTCTTCAACATTAATTTTTGGTTGCTGAGTTAATCTACTTGATTTCTTAATGTTTGAGCCAAGCAAATTAATCTGTCCAGACCTGGCTCGGGGAACTTCTTGTTGCATTATTTGTAGCATTGTCTAACTCTTAACTCTTTAGACTTAAACTAAAAGAAATCTTACATTAGTCAATCGGATGTCTATCTAAAGATCTCTCCAGATCTGGGCAATTCTTTGATAAATCTTAAGACATTTTCTGTCTATCAAATCTTACTTTGCCATGGTTAATTGGTATATACAAAAAACCCTATTTCTGCTTGTTATCTGCCTTATATGGACAAAACAAGCGCCTGGCTCTAGTGCCGATAGCTTTAGCAGTAAGGCTAAGGAGTGTCATAATATTAATACCTCATATCAAGAAGTATATAGTTTTGAAACAGAAAACTACTATATAAATATTTGTCAGCTAGACAGTAAATTTTATTACTACCGTCAATCAAAGCTCAATCACAACACCAATATTTTAATCCCTGCTAGAGCTGTATCTCGGGGAGATGCTTTTCAGGCTACAGTAGGTAAGACAACCTATTTTGTCGGCATGGATAGCGATCGCCATTACTCTTCGGTGATGTTGAATAATAACGAAATTGTGTTTGAACCTGAGCTTCGAACTGCCGAGAGTAACACTAGAGAAAGTTTGGCGGAGGTAAAAAGCACCCCTAGTCAAACTGTCGGTTATCAGCAAGGTAGAGCAAGTAATAATGACTTGGACAACGCTAGTTTGGAACTAGACAATCCTGAAGGTAATCGAGATCAAGTATTGGTTTGTGCCAGAGAAAAATCGGCTTTCCATCCTCATCTGGCAGGCTGGCAAAGACTAATTGGCAGATCTCTCGCCTCTGCCAGCAAATATGCCGTTAGCAATGGACATGCTCTTAGCTATGACGAACAAAATCCTAACCTGGCCTCAATTACAACCCAGGATGGCGAAGTGATTGACCTCGGGATTGCTACTGAGGAAAAAGTTGTCGAACAAGTCTGTATTCAGCCCACAGACGAAGAATAGTTCTGATTATCATGACTCTGGGTTAAATATAGCCGAGCAAAATCAAAATTGCTCTTCCCCAGCCGAATTGATTTGCTTTCCGTTGAGAGATTTGGGAATGTTAATCGCGGGTGTATTGAGTGCGACAGCTAACATAACCGTATTTCCTTCATTTTCATTGATGTTAGCTGGTTGAGCAAATTTCCAATTGTTTGATCCTGACAGCATGGTGATAGCTGTCAATAATGAGGCAGCGATCGCACTCCCGCCCATAGCTAATCGCCGTCGATAACGCCGACGCTCTAGAGAATGAAATACTTTGGCTGTAATTTGCGTCACTGATTCTACTTCAGCAGGCGTCGGCAAATTTTGCATCTGACTCTGAAGAGCCAACAGTTGGGTGTAAACCGTCTTTACCTGGGGATCTTGATCTATCCACTGCTGCACCTGCTTTTTCTCATTGGGAGCAAGTTCTCCATCAATGTAGGCACTAATCAGCTCAAAGCGGCGATCAGACATTTCTGGCAGATGCTCTGGGCTAACCTGAGAATTTTCATGCTCAAAACTTTCAAATTGGGGGGTCATTTTGGCATTACCATTTAAGATTTGGCACAAGTTTATTTAAAAAGTCACGTTTAAAAGGTCACATTTAAAAGCCGTAGAACTAGGTGAATAATCTGACCATCACGGTAGTCAAATTCTGCTGTAAAACGATTTAACTAATCAAGACCTTGATTACTCAATCAATCTAGCGATGCTACTTCTCAACTACTAATTTACTCTTCATCAAGATAGTTTTGCAATACTGATTGCAGTTTTATTCTAGCTCTGGCAATACGGGATTTGACTGTTCCCAGAGATACTCCTGTCATCTCAGCGATTTCTTCGTAGGGCAACCCCTCAATTTCTCTCAACACAATTGTAGTCCTGAAAGTTTCGGGGAGTTGGGATATTGCTATTTGCAAATGCTCATAAAACTCGCGGGTGGCAAGGTCATCGCTAGGGCTAGGAGCCTGATCGGGAAGTTCCCAGCTCATCTCGCCATCCCCAACATATCGAGGGGCGTCAAGGGACAAAGGAGGAGTAGCGCGCTTACGCTTACGCAGTTCATCATAAAACAGGTTGGTGGCGATGCGGCTCAACCAACCGCGAAATTTGGCAGGATCCTGTAGGCGATGAATATTGCGATAGACTCGGATCCAAACTTCTTGAGCTAGATCGGCTCTTTCCTGCCAGTCTGGGGCTAAATGATAAAACAGACGATTGAGATGAGATTGATATCTGCGCAGTAATTCGGCAAAAGCTGCCTTGTCGGGCTGGGCATCTGCTTGACAAAAAACAATAAGCTCGTAATTAGAAAGTTTTTCAGGAGACACTAAGCTTTGGTTGCTCACCGGAGCTTTTGACCAGGATGCAGAAAGAGATAGACTCATGTACTTAAATTAACCTCAGTATAAACTCTCTGGATATCTCTCAAGACTAAAGAATAATTACAAAAGTTCCACCAGCATTGGTTCGGGTTTCCCTCTAGAGACCAAAATTTAAACCTACGAAAAGCTAGAGTCCTGTTCGTAACTAGGAGCGTAGTCTTTCAAGAGGCTGCTGAGTTGGCTTGCCATATTGCCTTCGTTTTTGTTGCCGATCGCCTGTCTTTCAGGAAAGAATTCGGGTCGATCCAAATAGCGAGCGATCGCTTCTGTGACCTGTTTTTGAATCAAACTCTGTAATTCTTGCTTGGCTCTTTGGCGCTGGTAGTTGGCACCTTCTTCGGTGGTAGCATATAGAGGAGGTAAGCGATTGAGGGCATAGGCGGCAATATCACCTACATCTAGGGAGGAATCGCTAGTCTGTTCAATCTCGGCGACGCGGGTAATTGCCTCGCTCAAAACTAATTCTTCCATCACATTGATAAACTGTTTGCGAGGAACAGCAACCACCTCCCCCGTCAACAAAGAACCCATGAGCTTATCTAAGGCTACATATTCTTCTACTGATAGCTCAGCCGCAGTATCACAAATTCTGCCTACTTCAGCTTCCATGCTGGGGGTGAGATAGCCATCCTGTAGAGCTTGTTCAACGATTGAATTGATTCCCATAGTTTAAAGTCAAATAGCAATGACGAATTCAAATTAAGCTATTCCTCCGCACTATCTTAATCTCTATTTCCCTGAATCGAAAAGATATTTAGCCAAAAGTGCTGTTTATCAAGTAATTTGACCCAGCAAAATATAATTTAAATTACCTGCAGGCGCTTGCTTTTAATACTGATGCCCTAAATCTGATATTCCAAACCAAGAAAATTAGCTACTCAATCGTACCGAAACGCCAAGGCACAGGGTCTACCGCTACTTTGTTGACGTATAAACCCCAATGAAGATGAGGTCCTGTTGATGCCCCAGTTGAGCCGATCGTGCCAATGCGCTGCCCTGGCTTGATTATTTCGCCTGCGGTGACGTTGATATCTTGGAGATGCATAAAAATGCTCAAAACTCCCTGCCCGTGGTCGATACCCACGACATTACCGTGGACATGAAACCCAGCCTCTTCACGACCAATCAGGCGAACCTGTCCTCCTGCGGGAGCTACCACGGGTGAGCCATAACCACCAGCATAGTCAACCCCCCTATGATAATAATTTTGGGCAAAAACATTGTTGTAATAGCGGCGAACGCCAAATCCCGTCGAGACTCGACTAGGGTTGGGTCGGAGAAAAGGAACCTGCCAAAATTTTTGCGGAGTCACGAGCTGTTTAAATGCCGCTACTTGGTCTAGCTCTTGTTGGGTGGCGGGACGGGATGCCTTGCCACTGAGCCAGATCCGCTGGGTCGGGAAAGCTCTGTTTTTAACCCAGACACCAATATTGCTGGTGCGGTTATCTCCCTGTACTCGAACCGTCATCTTACCTGGAGTGTTGAGAGGAGAAGTCGGAATAAAAGCTCGATATTTGCCCTGATCGAGAAACAGAGGATATTCTTTGCCATCAACTTCAACCCTCTTGCTACTGTTGGGATCATCAGTGGCAACGATCACGGAAATTGTGTCTCCTAACTGCGGCGTGGCGGGTTTGACCTCTACTTCTAACGCTTGGCTGGGCAGGGCGATCGCCAGGAAGAGTGTCGTGGTAATTCTGGTTAGGGTAGGTCGAAGGCGGTCAAACATACTAATTAGTGGCGGCGTTTACTAGTAGATACCAATTTAGAGGCTAGATCAGCTTTTGCCAAATACCTTGATTGTTGCGAATTATGATTATTGATCGCTGTAAGGTAACAAGTTTTTTGTAGGATATTGATATGGGGCAGTTTTCGTTGCTATCTTTCTCCCTAGAATCAAGAAGGCTGGCGCGATTATAAGTGGCAATAGTTTTTAATAAATTTTTTTTATAGATGAGTATTTCTGAATCAGTGGTGCAGCAGTTGCTAGATCATTGCCCAGGCTGGCGACCGCAAATGTATTTCAAGTCTTCTCTCACGGCTTTATCCCATGCGATGGAAGATCTGGTGTTAAATGATGATACTGATACTCCCCTGGTCATCGCCAGCTTTCAGCGCGAGCGTTTTTACCGTCAAGAATCTCACCGCTACAAACGAATTGCCCATAAATCAAATCAGGTATATGTTTTAGCTGCTCCAGATACAGATTTTAGTGATGGTTCCCTTGACTATGAAACCATTGCCTTTGAGCCTGATGATGCCCTAGCCCAAGAGTGGCATCTGGTAATTATTGGACAACAGTACGCCAGCTGTCTCATCTGTCGCGAACGCAATGTTCCCCATACCGAGAATAAATATGTATCAGCGATGGATACTAATCGTCGCTTCGAAGGAATTTGGACATTCAATCGCACTGTAGCTTTAGCCGCAGGGGAGATTATGTTAGACAGAATTTCCCGCTATCGACCAGAATTGGACGGCAAGATTACCCAAGCTCATAGTTTGTATCTCGCACCCCTTTCTAGCACCGCCCCTACTAAGCTAGCCGTCTCTCCCTTATCCAATCCTGATCCCTTTGTACAAAGGCTTGTCACCTATCTTCAGGCAAGCCAATATAAGCTGCTCAAGTCCAACAAAACCCTGGCGATTAAACAGCAAAAGGAACAGCTCGTAAACTCGGTGACAGACGCCGTACGGCGATCGCTCAACACCAAACAGATTTTGCAGGTAGCAGTCCAAAAACTGGGGTTAGGAGTCGGAGTCTGCCGCTGTATTATTTATCGTTGTCATGAAGACGATACCGTAGCGACCATAGACCGAGAGTTCACTAGTGCAGGAGTTAAGTCTGTTCGGGGTCAGAAGTGGCAGTTGGCAGGAAACCCTCTGTTTGAAGAGGCGATCGCCACGACGGAGACCGTGAGCGTCAATAACACTTACGAAGACGAACGGTTGACTAAGATAGCCTGGGAGAGCGGGACTGGCGATTTTTTCCATAATTTAGTCCAAAACTACTCGGTTTCTTCCCTGCTTTTAGCGCCTATTTTTTATCATGGTCGGCTGTTGGGGGTCATGGAACTACATCATGGCAGTCCCGAACCTTGTGACTGGAGTAGTGATGATATCAATCTGGTGGATGCGATCGCGACTCAAGTTGGTGTCGCTTTGATTCAGGCAGAAGCCTATGCCGACCTCGAAGACCTCAACGAGCAGCTTGAGGCGCTAGACCGTACTCGCTCAAATTTGGTAGCGATCGTTGGTCACGAACTGCGTACCCCCCTTTCGACCATTCAGGTCTGTTTAGAAAGTCTGGCAAGCGAACCCGATATGGCATCGGAGTTGAGTCAGGTAATGCTCGATACGGCTCTCAATGATGCCGAGAGAATGCGTCATTTAGTGCAAGATTTTCTCACCCTGTCCAAACTTGAGGGGGGAGGAGTGGAATGGAACATCGAAACCTTGTCGATTACCGAATGTATTGACTTGGCGGTTAGCAACGTCAAAGCACGGCAGCTGAATCAGTCCATGCCGCAAATTGACAACCTCACTTCCCCTGACGACCTGCCCCTAATTGAAACGGATGGCGAATGGCTGGTGGAAGTATTGGCCAAGCTTTTAGACAATGCCTGCAAATTTACTCAGGCAGACGGGACAATTACGATCGCCGTCAAGACGAATGGAGGGAAAACGTTAGAAGTAACCGTGTCTGATACTGGTAGAGGCATAGATAGTGGTAGTCTAGAATCTGTTTTTGATCGCTTTTATCAAGAAGAAGGTGCCCTGCGGCGCAGCGCGGGAGGAACAGGATTAGGCTTGGCAATTTGTCGTCAGGTCGTCAAAAATTGGGGTGGCGAAATCTGGGCGGAATCTCCAGGTAAGGATCGCGGCAGTGTCTTTCACTTTACGATTCCCCTCAAGGCAAATAAACATAAATCTCCTCCCGCCAATTCTCTGTCGGCAAAATATCGTACATCAGCAGACGGCAGTAACAAAAAGTAATAGAGAGCAACAGAACTAAAAACTGTTACAGTTTTTGACACACTTACAATTTTGCCTCAAGACGAATGATAGGATGCCCTAAATACCTTTAATTGAGGATTTTTTATTAACATGGCAGAAGAAATCAAGCTTTCTGGGAAGACTCCCCAGTTTGGTGGTAGCACAGGTGGGTTGCTGACCAAGGCAGAAGTAGAAGAAAAATATGCTATTACCTGGACAAGCAGTAAAGAGCAGGTTTTTGAAATGCCGACTGGCGGTGCCGCAATTATGAATGAAGGAGAGAACCTACTTTATTTAGCCCGTAAAGAACAGTGCTTGGCATTGGGTACACAGCTTCGGACTCAGTTCAAACCGAGAATTCAAGACTACAAAGTATATCGTATCTTCCCCAGCGGTGAAACTCAATATCTGCACCCAGCAGATGGCGTGTTCCCTGAGAAAGTAAACGAGGGTCGCGAATACAACGGTAAAAAAGACCGTCGGATTGGTCAAAACCCTCAACCAGCTACAATCAAATTTTCTGGGAAAGCACCTTACGAGGTATAGCCCGCAACCGATAGAATTGGGAAGGATGATGAACGAACCAGGTTCTGGACTTATCCTTCTTTTTTTTGTGGCAACTGCAAATTCTGCTCCTTATTTCTCATCGTTTTAAATGATCTTTCCCAACTTCGACCAGTTTACTGAGCTAGCCCAACAGGGTAATTTCGTGCCTGTATACCAGGAGCTAGTTGCCGATTTAGAAACCCCCGTATCGGCTTGGTATAAGGTATGTGCAGGTCAGCCCTATAACTTTTTGCTAGAGTCGGTCGAAGGAGAAGAAAAATTAGGTCGCTATAGTTTTTTAGGCTGTGATCCGATGTGGGTCTTAGAAGCGCGGGGGGACAAAACAACTCAGACTTTGCGGGATGGTTCAACTAAAGAGTTTACGGGCAACCCGTTTGAAATTTGCGATCGCTGTCTAGAGCCGATCAAGCCCGTCAAACTGCCTCAACTCCCCCCTGGTATTGGTGGTTTGTTTGGCGTATGGGGTTATGAGCTAATTCGCTGGATTGAGCCGCGAGTTCCCATCAAAGAGATTCAGCCTGAGGATCTGCCCGACGGAGTTTGGATGCAGGTAGATAACTTAATTATCTTCGACCAGGTAAAACGTAAAATTTGGGCGATTTCCTATGCCGACCTGCGAGATGAGAGTCAGACCCTAGAGCAGGCTTATCAGATAGCTGGCGATCGCGTAACCAAATTGATGCTCAAGCTTCAGCTACCCCTACCAATAGAAGCTAAAGCCCTAGCGTGGAAAAATTCTAGTCAGGGTAAAGCCTTTGAGGAAGAAGGAGTAGTCTACTGTAGTAATACCGATAAGCAACTATTTTGCGACAACGTCAATCGGGTCAAGGAATATATCCATGCGGGAGACATCTTTCAGGCCGTCCTGTCGCAAAAGCTCTCTACTGTCTATAAGGGACATCCCTTCAATCTCTACCGCTCACTACGCTTAGTCAATCCATCTCCCTACATGAGCTATTATCAGTTCGATGACTGGCAGCTAATCGGCTCGTCTCCCGAAGTCATGGTCAAGGCAGATTTGAAACCAGATGGCAAGCTGTCGGCGACTCTGCGACCCATTGCTGGTACTCGTCCCCGCGGTAGTTCGACTCAGGAAGATGAAGCCTATGCCGCAGATTTGTTAGCAGACCCCAAAGAAGTAGCTGAACATATCATGTTGGTCGATTTAGGACGGAACGACCTCGGAAGAGTTTGTATTAAGGGCAGCGTGACCGTAGATGAATTGATGACGATTGAACGTTATTCCCACGTTATGCATATTGTCAGTAACGTTGTCGGCGAGATCGAACCAGAGAAAACTGCTTGGGATCTCCTAAAAGCCTGCTTCCCTGCGGGAACAGTGAGCGGCGCCCCTAAAATTCGAGCGATGGAAATTATTCACGAACTAGAGCCAGAGAGACGAGGTCCCTATTCGGGAGTTTATGGCTACTATGATTTTGAGGGACAGCTAAATAGCGCCATCACGATCAGAACTATGATTGTCCGTCCTTATCAGAAAAATCAGTGTATGGTTTCAGTTCAGTCCGGTGCTGGGATGGTAGCCGATTCCGTACCCGAATCGGAGTATCAAGAAACTTTGAATAAAGCCAGGGGCTTGCTCGAAGCAATTAGAAATATCAATTAGCGCTCTTTTGTATCGAAGCATACATTGATCGTGGATCTATCTTTTGCCCTATGTTAATTTAGGTGTGATTTTGGGCAAAATAGGGCTGAAATAAATCGCTTAACCTATAGCATCAGCACTTTGTTTTTGAGTAGTTTACTGTTCGCGATCAGGCCCCTGCGGCTAATTATATTGACTTTTATCCCAGTCGCCAAAATTAAAATGTTAAATTGATAACCTGGATTTAGCTTGAGCGGCAAAAAAAGCTGCGTGTAGCTCAATTCAATCGCCCAAAAAGATTAGATTTCTGCTGTTGCCAACGGTTGAGATCGGTCAAATCAAAAACACCTGTATTCAAAAATGACACTAGTAAACGAAGACCAATGACTGAACTAACTCAAGATTTATCCTTGGCTCAAGCTTGCTCTTTGATGGACAGTTATGCTTTTGATTTGGGGCGTGATGATGCCGACAAGCTGGTGGGCTGCTGGCTCGATCTCTATCAGCCTAACTGGATTAGATTGGCGACGATTGAAGCTCTGTATTTGGGACGTTATAAGGCAATTTCCGTAGAGCATATTTTAAATGTTTGGCTCCGTCTTGGTACGCCTAATCCTCACTTTACTTATGAATTTGAGCGCCTGATCTGCCGTAAGTTGCCCAAGCATTTGAGCGATTTATCGGACTTGACCGCTAGCGCCTCTAAAAGCGAGCGGGAAAATTGCTCTCGTGGTGTCTCCTTGGCTCCAGTACCCGAAACTGGCAGTACAGTCACTACTGTCGCGCTCAAGCCAAAAAGCTTAGATCTAGAACAAGCCTTTCAGAATTCTAGCTCCTCAAGCAACATGTCCATCATCTCGACCTGGGGATTGTCTTATAATCCGATTTGGTCTGATTTAACTGAAGGCAGCAAAATGATTCATCAGTTCATACCTTTGCCTGATGTGTCTTCCTTTTTTGCTCGACTAAAAACCTTTGGCGAAGAAAAATAGTAAGGTCAGCAATTTAGATTACAATATGTAAAGTAATCGCTGTTCGGAAATCAGAAATTTAATGCGTGTAGCAATTGTAGGTGCGGGATTAGCAGGAATGGCGACAGCCATTGATCTAGTTGATGCTGGTGCTGAAGTAGAAATATTTGAATCTCGCCCTTTTGTGGGCGGAAAAGTTGGTAGCTGGGTAGACAAGGATGGTAATCATCTGGAAATGGGTCTACACGTATTTTTTGGCTGCTACTATAATCTGTTTGGCTTAATGGCAAAGGTAGGAGCGCTTGACAATCTGCGCCTCAAGCAGCACACTCATACCTTTATTAATGAGGGAGGAAGGGTCGGCGAACTAGACTTTCGTTTTCTAACTGGCGCTCCTTTTAATGGTCTAAAAGCATTTTTCACTACTTCTCAGCTTTCTACCGTCGATAAGGCGGCTAATTCCCTAGCTCTGGGTACTAGTCCAATTGTCAGAGCCTTGATCGATCCTGAAGGAGCAATGAAAACGATTCGTGAACTAGATGCCATTAGCTTTGCTGACTGGTTTCGCAGTCATGGAGGCAACAACGGTAGTTTACGCAAAATGTGGGACCCGATTGCCTATGCTCTGGGGTTTATCGACACGGAAAATATTTCAGCCCGCTGCATGCTGACAATCTTTCAGTTTTTCGCTACCAAGACAGAAGCTTCGGTCTTGCGGATGTTAGAAGGATCTCCCAGCGAATATCTCCACAAGCCCATTGTTGACTATCTTGAGGCGCGGGGAACCAAGATCCATACCCGCCATCGAGTTAGAGAAATATTGTTTGAAGATGCTGGGGATGACACAAAAGTAACTGGCATAATCGTTAACAATGGCGAAACAGTAGAAACTATTCGAGCCGATGTCTATGTCTGTGCTTGTGATGTACCAGGGATTAAAAAGGTAATTCCCTCAGAGTGGCGTAAGTGGTCAGAATTTGACAATATTTACCAACTGGAAGCCGTTCCTGTGGCTACAGTACAGTTGCGCTTTGATGGTTGGGTCACAGAATTAAACGATAAGGCGAGTCGCCAACAGCTTGAAGCGGCGGCGGGATTAGATAATCTGCTTTATACTCCTGATGCCGACTTTTCCTGTTTTGCCGACCTCGCGCTGACTAGTCCTGGAGACTACTATAAAGAAGGGCAAGGTTCCCTGCTGCAACTGGTTTTGACCCCAGGCGATCCCTTTATCAAGCAGAAAAATGAGGATATTGCTCAGCATATTCTGGGGCAGGTGCATAAACTGTTCCCATCCTCTAGAGAGCTAAATATGACCTGGTACAGCGTGGTCAAGCTAGCAGAATCTCTCTATCGAGAGGCTCCTGGCATGGATCCTTATCGTCCACCCCAGCAGACCCCCGTGAGCAATTTCTTTTTGGCAGGTAGCTATACTCAACAAGACTATATTGATAGTATGGAAGGTGCGACTCTATCAGGTAAACAGGCAGCCAAAGCTATCTTGTCTAATGCCGAGGCGCTCAAAGCCATAGCGGTATAAAGCGATCGCCTGATCATTCATCTTTAGGATATTAAACGCACTTTAGCGTTGACAGACATGACAGACTGGCTAGAACACACAGTACAAATCGAAGTACCCGTATCGATCTCCTTAGCCTGGAGTCTTTGGTCGGATCTAGAACAAATGACAATCTGGATGAAGTGGATCGAGTCAGTCAAGGTGCTGGAAGAAAATCCCGAACTATCTCGCTGGAAACTAGCCAGTGGCGGGTTCAACTTTACCTGGCTCTCCCGTATTGTGCAAGTTGTTCCTGAGCAAATTATTGAATGGCAGTCCGTAGATGGTTTGCCCAATAAAGGCGCAATTCGCTTCTATGATCGCAAAGATAATAACTGCATTGTCAAAATGTCTTTTGCCTACGCTGTGCCAGGGATTATTGGCAAGCTGATGGATAACTTGATCGGTGACGTGGTTGAATCTACCGTTATGGCAGATTTAGAGCGATTTAAGACATATGCGGTCTCTCAAAGAGACAAAAATTTGTAGCTGCTAGCTATTGGTTCCTACTGCCCGTGGTTTCGCTCTAGCTGCTGATTAGCTAGGGGGACTTACCCCGCAAAATTTTGCTCTGAATTATCTCTCTAGCCTTAAAGTGTATTCCGATACAGTCAAGAAGCGCTACGTTAGTCACAATTAGATTGGTGGGGCGCAATTTGCCGACGCATCCTAGAGTAAGAATATATGCAACCAAAGATTATTATTTGTGGTTTAGGACGCACGGGGTCTAAAATTTACAGCTTGTTGAAGCAACAGGGAGCAGAAGTCGTCGCAATTAGCCACACTCCCCTTGATAAAGCTCACAGTAAACAAATTATTGTTGGCGACCCACGAGACAACCCAACCTTAATTCAGGCGGGAATACGTCAGGCTCAGACTTTAGTTTTGGCTCACGATGATGATGCTTTCAATCTGGCAATTTTGACTCAGGCGAGAGTATTGAACCCACAAATTCGGATTGTCAATCGTCTACTCAATCAAACTCTGGGTGCTCGCTTAGATCTAACGCTTCCCGACCACTTTACGATGAGCGTTGCGGCCCTATCTTCGCCCCTATTTACCTTTGCAGCTTTGGGCAATAAGGCAGTCGGTCAGCTACAGCTATTTGATCGCACCTGGCCAATTAACGAGGAAATAATTCATGCTCATCATCCCTGGCTAGGTAAAAAACTCGAAGATCTTTGGGTCGATCCTAATCGAATGCTGATTTATTATTTACCCGTTCGGGGAGAAATCGATTTGGTTTCGGCTATTGTTGAGAACAAGTCATTGTCGATTGGCGACCGTCTCATTGTCGGCACTAAGCCCTTAGTTGTCACCAAACGCCGTTCCTGGCAGAAAAAAATATCCAAAGCGATCCTCAATCTGCCTCGCTATCAGCGCTATGCTCGTCCCGTAACTCTGGTTAGTTTAGCGCTTTTAGTAGTTATTGCGATCGCCACCGTGGTCTATGTCAGCATCGACCTACAAACCTCCATCGCTGATGCACTTTACTTTTCTGTCGGCATGATTACTGGTGCGGGAGGTAAAGAAGAAGTCGCCGAAGGAGCTTCAGGCTACATCAAGATATTTACTGCTGCGATGATGATCGTTGGTGCCGGGGTAATCGGCATCTGCTATGCGTTGATTAATGACTTCGTTTTGGGCAGCCGTTTTCGGCAAACGATTGACGCCGCGAGAATCCCCCGTCACCATCATCATGTTGTCTGCGGCTTAGGTGGAGTAGGCATCAAGGTCGCCCGTCAGCTTCATTCTCAGGGGCATGAAGTGGTGGTGGTCGAATCAGATCCGAGCAATCGCTATATTCGGGCGGCTCGTTCTTGGGGCATTCCTGTAATTGTGGAAGATGCCAGTATGTCTTCTAGTCTTAAGGCAGTCAATATTAAGCGGGCAAGCAGCCTGATTGCCGTTACTAGCAAAGATACAACCAATTTAGAAATCAGTCTGACGGCTAAAGCTTTAGCGCCCTACCTCAAGACCGTAGTGCGTAGCGGCGATCCCCAGTTTGCTCAATCGATGCAGGAAGTATTTAAGTTCGACAACGTACTCTCTCCTTTAGAACTAGCAACCTATTCCTTTGCCGCAGCAGCATTGGGCGGCAGAATTTTGGGTAATGGGATGACTCAGGACTTACTTTGGGTTGCCCTAGGTACGACAATCACGGCAAGTCACCCTTTTTATCAGCAAACGGTTCAGGAGGCGGCAATCATAAGTAATTTTGTACCCCTATACTTAGAACGGAAAACTTATACCCTCCACGGTTGGCATCTATTGGAAACTCGCCTCCAGCCCCAGGATATACTGTATTTAACTATGCCAGCTAGTGGCTTGGATCGACTGTGGCGCACTCCTAGTGCCGATGACGATCTGCTTGATCGTCTAGAAGGAAGTTTTAGTCATTAGTCCTACCCTAAAGGATATGCGGAGCAATATGCTTTAGCATTCCCTTCGGTCAAGGATGCACTCAATGCGCCAAGTGCAAGCCGCTTTGCATATTGTTATCGTCGTCGAAGACGACTGGCAATGCTTTGCATTGTGTGCTTCGCTTCGCTACCCGCTGTTTTTGTCCTCCAGAGAGATTTTGAGGATGGTAGTTAATTTGTTCTGCCAGACCGACAGCCTCTAAAATGGCGATCGCCCTCCCCTCAACTTCAGCAGCTCTAGGGCGATCGTGTAGTTCCCAAGACATCTGAACATTTTGCTTGGCAGTTAGAGAAGCTAGCAAATTGTGGGACTAAAAAATATAGCCAATATTGCGCCTAATTTGCACTAGCTTATTTTTTGGGCTTCGACTAACTCAGCCCCAAATACCTGAAGACTGCCTGACTGGGGCGATCGTAATCCGCCCATTAAAGTCAACAGGGTAGTTTTTCCCGAACCAGAAGGACCTTTGAGCATGATTACTTCGCCTGAATTAAGAGTCAAATCGATCTCAAACAAAATTTGCTTTCTTAGCTTACCTGCGCCAAAAAAGTGATCCAGATTTTTAATCTTAACGACCTCGTTGGCGACTAATGATGTATTCACTATTTCCCAGTTCAGAAGGAGTCTGTATCTAGGCTAGCCAACAGCAAAATTGACGGGATTCTGGTCATATCTATGGCGTACTGGTAGCGGTTCGGGTTGCCCTTCTCCAACCAATGCTGCGGTTTGTTCTAATGCTGTTCTGAGCCTTTTAGCTGCGTAAATTGACATGTCTCGCGGAACATTAATCCTGTCCCTGAGATAACGTAGAGTCACATCTGAACTTGCAGGGGGTGTATAGACTTCTCCTGTCATCATCTTACTCAAGGCACAGCGCAATGCTTCGTCAAACAATTTATCTGCCCCAGGATTGACCTTGATAATGTTATCCCGATGTTTAATTACTCGCTGGAGGGCTTCCTCTTTAGAGTTTTCAGGTTCAGAATAGCCAACGTCAGGTAGTTCAAACCAATTGCCGCGGTCAACTAATTCTTGATTAGCTAGGGCTTGAGGGGTGCCGTTACCATAACATCCACCCATCTGCGGTGGTAGATCATGGACATGAGTATGGAAATCGCTTTGAGTACCACGGTAGGTAGGTCGAGTTTCCATCGCTTCAAACCAGGCAGCCAAGCCAGCGTTTTCCTCTCGCAAGGAATAGCCTTTGTAATAGTAGAGACTGGCGTTCATGCGCTCGACATAGGGAGTGAATATAACGTCGGCAGTACTAAACTCTTCTAGGAAATAAGCTCCAGGGGTACTGGCTAGAGCATCCTCCACCATGCCAACAGCTTCGATGAACTGCTGACGGTTTTTCTGTTCCTGGCCAGGAAAAATTGCTCGCTGGCACAACCAGCCGCACCAGGCTCTAAATAGCAACCTTTCTAGCCTTCTTCTGAGCAAAACCTGCTCATTCTGCATTCCTCGATAGAGAACACCAAATGCCTGTTCTAAAGCCAGGAGAATATCGTCGCTTTCAGTGATAATCTGTCCATCCAGCTCGACTGCTGGTAACATTCCTGAAGGAACTTTTTGCTTGTACCAGCTTTCTTTTTTGCCGTAGCAAAACATAGTTACTTTCTCGATGCGGTAGGGAATCTGCTGTTCTTCAAGCCAGAGCCAGATCTTTTGACAGTAGGGACACCAGGCATGATTATCGCGAAACAGGGTTACCCGCACGTCTGCTTCTGTCTGTCCAAATAGGCGTAAAGTAGACTGAGCATTTGTCTGACCATTAATCGGCTCAATCGCAAAATCGGTAAGTTCGGCTAGCTGTTGCCAGCTAAGAGGTTTGAGTGACATTAAAATTTAAAATTTTTTGTTATTTGTTGCTGCTTAATAGTTACCTGCTAGTAAAAATAGGCGATTCAGCAGTAACAATTATTATATTTACAACCGCATCATAACTAGCCTATGATTTTTAAACGTATTTTTTGAGATTAACTCTAAAAAATACGCTGTCCTTGGGTATATACGGTTGCCCGAGGACATCCTACATCTACTGAGCAAAGTTTCAATTTAAATTTAGACCAAAACTCTGATCTAGCTCCTATCCTGTCTCGGAAGTAGCAAAACTAGTCCACTTCAGCTACTCTTCTCTCTTCTGCGCCGCCACGATCTGATGAATTTTGGTAGCTTGACGATCGCCAGTATGAGCAAGCCAATCACTAGAGCCACACCCAGGGGCAGTATAGTTAAAGCTAAAATCGATAGGACTCCCGAACTTAAAGCTTCGGCAGTAGCAACGAGAAAATTCCCCGTACCGCCCGTCATCCCTGTAGAAGCCACTCTGGTCATCGCCGTAAAGGTTTCGATAATTCCTGCTGTTCCCCCTCCAGCGATCGCCGCTAGACTCCACTGAAGTAGCGGATTTACCTCCCCTAGATTGGCAGCAGTTAGTAGTGTGCCAATGGCAACTGCCGTCGGAATTTCCACTGTATCAAGCAGATTATCGACTACGGGAATATAGTAAGCCAAGATTTCTACCACTGTAGCTATTCCCAGAGCGATCGCCGTAGGATAGGTTCCTACCCAGCTAAAGCCAGAGGCTAGTTCTAAGTCTCCATAGAGCGCCGCCAGACTCAAAGCCAGAGGCGGCACAAACAGGCGAAATCCAGAAGCTGCACTAAGAGTAACTCCTAGACACAAAGCGAGAATAATTTCCATCAGACCATCAAATCTTTTTGTTAATATACCAATCTCTGACTCAGTGATTTGTAAGTAGATGATGGTTTGTCAACTGTCAACTAATTTGATTATGGACAACAGGTAGAAAAGACAACAAACAATCAATATTCTGGTGTCTGGGTGTTGGGTTAGCGATATATAACTTCGCAACCCAACAAAAAATGTTTAGCAATATTTAGCCTCTGTCCGAGAGCATCTAACCGCCATATTCCCAACCAGTGCTGGAGAGCAATAGCTGATCGCCTTCCTGGTGAATGCCCGAAGCAATAACTTCTCCGACATACACGGTGTGGTCGCCTTCCTCAACTGTGCCAACTACCTTGCATTCAATATATCCCAATGAATCTTTAATAATCGGACAGCCTGTTGCGTCTCCCTCATAAAATTCTACGTCTTCGAATTTGTTACCGACGCGGGTTTTTGGTTTAAAGAAAGAGGCCGCTAAATCTTTTTGTCCTGCTTCTAAGAAGCTAATGGCAAACACCTGAGTATTTTTGATCATTTCGTGAGAAGTAGTACCTTTTTTGACACAGTTGACTACTAAAGGTGGCTCAAAGGATGACTGCATTAACCAGCTAACGGTAAAACCATTCATTTCTTCTCCTTCTTTGACTCCACAAATATAAAGTCCATGAGGAATTTTACGCAGCATTGTTTTTTTTGCTTTTTGGTCTAACACAAGTCTTGCTCCTTAATTTAAAATTGTCTGAAATTATCGAATTATCAGGCAACAGTTTATCAAGCTTCCGTAGTAGGAAAAACTCTCTTTCGATATAAACAGGGTCATCTCTGGGTAATATTTCCGAGTAAATTTTTGAGCAAGTTTTTGAGTAAGCTTTTAATATGCCAAATACTACTAGACGACTGATTGGCTTGACAGGGGGAATCGCGACGGGCAAAACCACTGTCTCTAACTACCTCGCAGACAAATACAGCCTGCCAATTTTGGATGCCGATCTCTACGCTAGAGAAGCTGTTGCTCCAGGTTCAGCAATTTTGCAGGCTATTCGGCTACGCTATGGCGACCAGGTTGTGTTCATTGATGGTCAGCTAGATCGCTCTGCTTTGGGCGAAATTATTTTTAACAATTCTCAAGAGAAGCAGTGGCTGGAAGGACAGATTCATCCCTTTGTCCGCGATCGCTTTAGACAAGATTTGGAACTTACACGAGGTAATATAGTAGTATTGTCTATCCCCCTCTTGTTTGAATCTAATCTAACGAATCTGGTTACAGAAATTTGGGTGGTTAGCTGCGATCGCTCCCTACAAATTAGTCGATTAAAGCAGCGTAATGGTCTGACCTCACGGCAAGCAAAAGTCAGAATTGATAGTCAGCTTCCTCTAAGTCAAAAGGTAGCTCTTGCCGACATTGTTTTAGTCAATGATGCTGGACTGGATCAGCTTTACTCTCAAGTAGATCTTGCTATTTGAACTTTTCTATCTAAATTTTAGGTCGCGGCGGTTAGCCAAACTTGAGTAAAGATAAGTAAAAAATGTTTTAGTTTGATTAAATGGTAACAGTTGCTACAGAAATTAATTATAATATTTATCGTAAAGCAGAAATATGGCTATTGCGAAGTTGCCTAGTCTGCAATAACAGAAATAAGTGCATCAGTTATTGATCTCTGCCGTATATAAACAACGTATTTGTGAAGTAGGTTAAGGTAATGAAACTACAATTTAGAGGCAAATCTTATGAAGCTCCCCATTTAGAGTGGGGTGTTAATGAAGGTGAAGTAGGGGGAACATATCGCGGTAGACCCTGGAAAGTTCATCATCTCAAAGAGCAGCATCGTCGCAACTCTGCTAAATCGGAACTGACTTACCGTGGTATTCACTACACCAAAGACTAGTTTGATTATAGAGGCGCTTTTTGATTATAGAGGCGCTTTTTGGTTGAAATGAACCTGAGTGCAGGAAGCTTCTCGACCTAAATGACCAGGCTAGAT
Organism: Cyanobacteria bacterium J06648_1; assembly: GCA_039817275.1. Classification (GTDB taxonomy): domain Bacteria; phylum Cyanobacteriota; class Cyanobacteriia; order Cyanobacteriales; family Xenococcaceae; genus Waterburya. The sequence goes on from JBCBWB010000050.1 coordinate 26,631, forward strand.
CTAGCCTTAATATTTATATCCCGACCAATATTTGAAGACCAATATTTGTTCTTGATTACAGAGCATTATCAGTAATGTTAAATTTATCTCATTATTCAAAAAAATCTGGCGACGTGCCATCTTTAGAAACTGTTGACCACCGGCATTATTCTCCACCAACAAAAATCAGGTTACCGCGTCATATTGCTACTTTAGAAACTCCCCAACGTCGTCAGGCATACTGTGCCAGATCTTTAGCGACAGGATCAAACTGCACCAACAACCAACAGCAATATCGAACTGAGGCAATTAATTTAGCAGTCAGCATTCTGGACTATCAGCTAAAAAACGGTGCTGCTCAACAAAAACATCTAGAAAATCTCCGTTCCAATCTCCAGCATCGTTGGGAAGTGGCAAAAGCCAACCAAAATAGCCAGCTAATGATGATGTTGCAGCACGAATTTAGGCAGCTAGAAACAAGCGTTTAGAGCGACTGTCAGAAAAGTTGTCAGCAAAATTTGCTCAAGCTATAATCAGGTTCTCATGTTGTTGTGAGATATTGGCGCAGGCGAAACAGGCTCAGGGTTTGACCGAGGTTCAGCGGCAGCACGGACACTCCTTCTAAGCGGGATTGCAACCAGCCATCCCCCCAATGCCATTCGTGGAAGCCATCAATGCCTTTGCTCAAGAGCAGGCGTAGACTGCAATCATCCACAAGGTCTACCTTGTGATCAATCTCTACCAGCCCTAAAGAGCTAACAAAGGTATCTCCAGGGCTTAGTTTACCCGATAACGAGGCAAAACTTTGCGGCCACATCCACTGTTTCAGGCGATCGCTTTCTAGCAGGCTATCTTTGATTATTTTCTCTGAAGCGTTGACTTCAATGCGCAGGTTGCTTTGTTGAAACGTTCCCAACATATTGGACTAATCTTAAGTGTTTAATTGCGTGTCGATTCTAAGCTCAGTGTAGTTTAATTATCAAAACAGTTTCAATCTCGGAGCCGAAAATCGCGATCGCACCACGACAAATCAGCCCAAATCGCCAGTCCTCAAGTTGCCTATATCTATTGTTTAACTCAGAAAACTATGGCTCGTCATCTAGATTTGAGGCTCACTATGCAAACTTTGCTCGTGGTTTCTAACCATCAGATATCGCTCACCCCAGAATCTTCGATCATCGCCGCGTTTAACCAGGTAAATATATCAATTCTAGAAATTGTCAGAATTTTGCCCTGGGTGCAGCAGCATCAGCCCGATTTAATTATCCTAGATCTAGAATGGACACAGGTCATAGACTTACAGTTAATTACCGCCCTCAGGTTAGATTGGCTGACTCGCCATATCCCGATCTTAATCTTGGCTAATTCTCCAGTCTCTAGGCAGACTTCAGCTTCTTTAGATTATGACGCTTGTCTAACTAAACCTTATTCCCATGCTGCCTTAGAACAAATTATTTGTTCTTTAGCTCCTCTTGCTGCTCCTCAGTGATCAAAGCCAACAACCCAATCTCAGCGGGAATTATTTGACATTTTATCTGACTGAGTCAACTTGCTTTAGTGCAATCTATGTTGACATTGACAGGTAGTAAAATCATCTTCTATTATTTAGCTATCTACTAGTAGATAGAATACTAGAGAACAAGCTAGCAAAGCCAGTTAAAAACAGACGGCGGCAGCAGATAGCTTCATATAATTAAACAATCCTGCAAGGCTATCAAACCCTTGTGAAATGGTAAGCTAGCAGTTGCACTAAAAGAAAAAAATATTAAACAGGAATTAATAAAATGAGCGAAGTACAGGAAACGCCATTGCTGTTAAGAGCGGCTCGTGGCGAAAAATTGGAGCGTCCTCCCGTTTGGATGATGCGTCAAGCGGGTAGATATATGAAAGCATACCGTGATATCAGAGAAAAATATCCCAGCTTTCGTGAGCGTTCTGAAATTCCTGAAGTCGCAATTGAAATTTCCTTGCAGCCTTGGAAGGCTTTTCGACCAGATGGCGTAATCATGTTTTCCGATATCGTCACGCCCCTACCTGGGTTGGGAATCGAAATGGATATCGCCGAAGGCAAAGGCCCCATTATTAGTTCGCCAATTCGCTCGCAACAGCAGGTTGATGAGCTACACGCTTTAGAACCCGAAGAATCCCTTCCCTTTATCAAGACTATCTTAGAAAGTCTGCGCTCAGAGGTAAACAACCAGTCTACCGTACTCGGTTTTGTTGGTGCGCCCTGGACATTAGCCGCTTATGCCGTGGAAGGCAAAGGTTCCAAGACTTACTCAAATATCAAGGGTATGGCTTTTTCCGACCCCACAATTTTACATCAGCTATTGAGTAAATTGGCAGATGCGATCGCCACTTATGTCTGCTATCAAATCGACTGTGGCGCCCAGGCAGTCCAGATGTTTGATTCTTGGGCGGGGCAGCTGTGTCCCCAAGACTATGAAACCTTTGCTTTACCCTATCAACAGCAGGTATTCCGTAAGGTAAAAGAAACCCATCCTGATACACCATTAATTCTTTTGGTCAGCGGTAGTGCTGGCTTGTTAGAGCGCATGACCCCTTCTGGCGCAGACATTATCAATGTGGACTGGACAGTAGACATGGCAGAAGCCAGACAGCGCCTCGGCAAGGACATGAAGGTGCAGGGTAATATCGACCCTGGGATCTTATTTGGTTCTCATGACATGATTCGCGATCGCATTTTAGATACAATTCGCAAGGCGGGTAATACGGGACATATTCTCAATTTAGGACATGGAGTATTAGTGGGTACACCTGAAGATAATGTTCGCTACTTCTTTGAGACTGCGAAACAAGCTGATCAGCTATTGGCGCACGCCTAGATCATTTAACAGTCAACATTGAACATTTAGAAGTCAACAGATTATTTTAAATGTCGAACGCTACTGAGTGCGATTAAAAATTGAATAGCTAAAAAAATACAGGCAAGAGTTTGATCAATCTAATGATTACTCTTGCCTGTTTAATTATAAAAGCGTATAGCTGATGGCTGATAGCTTTACTTAAAGATTGCGGGTTTACGTTCGGTGCTGCTAGATGCTGGAGTTGCAGAAGTATTTCTGAAGTTTTGTCCAGTGCCGCCGTCAGCAGGATCTAAGAATGGC
>JBCBWB010000051.1:0-29612 GCA_039817275.1 Cyanobacteria bacterium J06648_1
GGCTACACACCTGAACGTCATGTTGATACTCGCGTGGTAGATGTCCATATTTCCCGTCTACGTGCCAAATTAGAAGACGATCCTAGCAATCCTGAGTTAATCCTTACTGCCAGAGGTACAGGTTACCTCTTTCAACGTATTTTGGAAGCAGGAGAAGAATAATCAGTCAACACAGTTAACAGCCAACAGTTAACAGTCTAGTTCGAGAGAATAGATTACATATCACTTGTTCCGTGGCTGATAGCTGATAGCTGATAGCTGATAGCTATTGAAATGAGTAAATCTGCTTCTAACCAGGTAATAAGATTACTGCCCTTCTTCGTTGGGGGATTAGGTGGAACTTTGCTGTTTATCAATCGTATCTTGACAGCGCAGGTGACTGGTTCTCAATCTCGTTCTGATGCTCTGGGGGTGATTGAAGCAGCGATACTGATCTTGGTTGGTCTGCTATGGCAGCAGATTCAGGCAAAAACTCCCGAGACAGTAGACTTAATTGGCGAGACGGGCTTAGAGTTAGATTCAGAACTCTCTGAAGCAGCGCAAATTGAGTTAGCCTGGGCTTCTCACTTATTGCTGACTAATACGGTAACGCGATCGCTTGTCGTTTATTATGATGGTAAGACTATTCTCAGGCGCGGTGTGCTGGGGCAGAATCCTGAAGTAAAACCAGGAACAATTGTCGAACGGGTTTTGACTAAAAGTAAAGCAGTTTATCTGGTCAGTCTGGCTCTCTATCCAGGCAAAGTCGAGTTTGATTATCTGCCAGAGAATACACAAGGGGTTATCTGTCAGCCTATAGGTAACAAGGGTGTCTTGATTTTGGGTGCTAATGCTCCTCGCAGCTACACGAAAAAAGATGAGCAGTGGGTTGAGGGCATAGCTGAAAAGTTAGCTGTGACCTTGAAATAAAATTAGGCTGATGCGCTGCGAAGTTATCTGTAGTTATGCATAGTCTCTTATGTAAACGATCTAACTAAGATGCTGTTTTGGTTAAAGGCATACTCAACCATTCACTCAATTCTTTTGCCAACCAATCTAACTCTATGCTTGCTGGGTTGTAGTTGAAAGTAGATTTAGCAACAGTGGTGCTTTTAACCGAACTACTAAGGCGATATGGTAATCCATTTGCCCAAATCACAACTTCAGAATAGACAGGAATTTTTTCTTGTTCCTTAGTGACCATCTGCCATCCAGAATAAACCGATTCGATGGCGGCAATATCAGCTCTTAATGCCTTTTGCCGAGAATATTTGCAGCCTAAACATTCATAGCCCAAAGAAATTGCTGATTTATCTATTTTTAATTTGGTTTTACCATTGAGTGTAAAAAATAATTTGCCAATCATTGCCAAACCAGCTAGCCAAAAAGGAATAGAAAACAAAGAAAAGATGACGTTGATCGGCATAGGAGCCATTAACGCTCCTCCTGTCCAGACAACTAAAAAGCAGTTCCACATCACGGCAAAAGCAGCCAATCCCAATATTTCAGAAACTAACTTAGGGGCTGGAACTATAACTTCAATTGTGTCTGCTGTTTTTTTTAAGACAATCTTACTGTAGCTAGGCTGCTTGACAATGTTTGGCTTTAGCTCTGCTTTTTGTGGCTGCTGAAGCTCGATTGAAGCCTCGACTGCGGAACTAAAACGCTTATCGCAACTTGGCTCAATCATCTGTTCTAACCATCGTCTCAAAGAGTAACTGAGCTGAACTGATTCGGCAAAATATATCTTGCCATCTTTACTTGGCAATTCTGTCGGATGCCTACCCGTCGCCAAATAAATTAGAGTAGCACCCAGACTATACAAGTCAGACGCGGGGGTCGTATAGCCGCCAAACTGTTCGGGAGGCATATAGCCATATGTACCGACTACCGTAATTGTTCCTCCTTCAGCAGCAGCGACATTTTTTACGGCTCCAAAATCAATCAGATATACCTGTCCCACGCTGTTGCCCGAACGATCTGCGATCAGAATATTGCTAGGCTTAATATCTCGATGAATTATTGAAGGTTGTTGCAGGTGTAAATAAAGCAGGATATTTAATAATGACTCTGCTATTTCTTTAATCTCTAATTCGCTAAAAGTTCTGCCAGCTTTGATTGTCTCTTCAATTGAAGGTACGGCGATATATTCCTGAACTAGTGCAAAACCCTGACAGTCAGGTAAATCTAATTCAAAGTAGTCTAAATAGTTGGGAATAGCAGAATGATTGATATTTTTGAGGGTTTGGGCTTCTCTCTCAAACAATCTAAAGTCCGACCATTGGGCATCCAAACCAAACTTGAGTATTTTGATTACTATTCTTTCATCAGTATCTATCTTCTTGGCTAGCCATGTAGCGCGACTGCCCCGCTGACTAAGCGGCGATTCAACTTTGTAAATTCCGTTTAAGATACTGCCCTGCATCAATCTTTACTACCAACGACTTGACCTGGTTCTGATACTTTTAGAGTTCCCTAGAAACAGTCAAAATATCTCAGAGAGAATAACTTCAAATTTTTAATCTCAATATTGAAAAAATCAAAAAACACAAAAAAGCGATCGCCCTTTAGGAAAAGAAAAGCGATCGCCATGTAATATTTAAGGTCTATATGTTTAACTAAGCTGACTCTGGCTTGCGATAGGAAGCGGGGTGGAGAATCAACTCAGCAGTAGAACGTTTCTCTACCATCTCTCCTGTAATTGTGCATTTGAGCATGTCTTCGCGGGAAGGAATCTCATACATTACTTCCAGCATCAACTCTTCGACAATACCCCGCAAGGCTCTAGCACCAGTCTTACGACGGTAAGCTTCTTGAGCTATTGCTTTAAGAGCTTCTGCATTGAACTCTAACTGCACGCTATCCATATTCAACAGCTTTTGATACTGCTTAACCAAAGCACTACGCGGCTTAGTTAAGATTTGGACGAGAGCTTCTTCATCTAAGGGTTCTAAAGCCGCAGTAACGGGGATTCGCCCGACAAACTCAGGAATCATGCCAAATTTAACCAGATCGTCTAGTTCGAGCTTCTGTAGAATATCAGCGGTACGCTTTTCTTTTAATGCTGCCTTGTCGCCTTTTTGAATAAAGCCGATCGATTTCTTGCCCAGACGACGCTCCACCACTTTATCTAAGCCGACAAACGCGCCACCACAGATAAAGAGAATATTCTTAGTATCAATCTGAATACAGTCCTGATAGGGATGCTTGCGACCACCCTGAGGCGGTACGTTGGCAACAGTCCCTTCCAGCATTTTTAGCAGCGCCTGCTGTACCCCTTCTCCTGATACGTCGCGGGTAATAGAGGCGTTTTCGCTCTTGCGAGCAATCTTATCAATCTCATCAATGTAAATAATACCCCGCTGCGCCTCTTCAACATCTAAATCTGCCACCTGTAAAAGTCTGAGCAGAATATTTTCCACATCCTCCCCGACGTAGCCTGCCTCGGTAAGAGTAGTAGCATCGGCTACAGCGAAGGGAACTTGTAATACTTTTGCTAAGGTTTGAGCTAAAAGAGTTTTACCACAGCCCGTAGGTCCAATTAATAAAACGTTAGATTTCTGTAGCTCGACAGGGTCTTCGGCATCTTTAGCTTTGTTAGCGATGCTTAGACGCTTATAGTGGTTGTATACTCCTACAGAAAGCACCTTTTTTGCTTCTTCTTGCCCAATTACGTGTTCGTCTAAACACTTCTTAATCTCAATCGGTTTGGGAATATCACCAAAGGCAATGCCGCCTGCTTTAGATTTTCTCTTTTTGGGAGGCTTGGCTTCACCATTTCCCGCTACAGCAGGAGAAGAGACTATTGCCCCATCTTCAATCAACTCCTCATCTAGAATTTCGTTACACAGTTCAACACATTCGTCACATATATAGACTCCAGGACCCGCAATTAGCTTTCTGACCTGCTCTTGAGATTTTCCGCAAAACGAACATTTTAGATGGGAGTCGTATTTAGACATATAGACCTCTTACCAATAGAGCTTTTTAGTGAGTGAGTGCCGCTTCTGATTTAGTAATGACTTTGTCGATCAAGCCATATTCCACAGCGTCTTCTGAAGACATATAGAAATCTCTTTCAGTATCGGCAGCTATCTTATCAAAGGGTTGACCAGTATGTCCTGCAATCAGCTCGTTGAGCCGTTGCTTAATATAAAGAATTTCTTTAGCCTGAATTTCAATATCTGTAGCCTGTCCTGATGCGCCGCCCAAAGGTTGGTGAATCATAATCCGCGAGCTAGGTAAAGCCATCCGCTTTCCTTTTGTTCCCCCAGATAATAAGAAAGCACCCATACTGGCAGCAATACCATAACAAATTGTTACCACATCTGGTTGAATTTGCTGCATGGTGTCGTACATTGCCATACCTGAATAAACAGAACCACCAGGAGAGTTTATATAGATTTGAATATCTTTTTCTGGGTCTTCTGCTTCGAGATATAGTAACTGCGCAACTACTGAATCAGCTACCTTATCATCGATAGGCGTACCGAGAAAAATAATGCGCTCTCGCAGTAGACGAGAGTAAATATCAAAAGCGCGTTCTCCCACACCTGAAGATTCGACCACCATCGGGACGACATTACCGCTCGTAAGCATGGAACTCACTTGAGGCATATTTTTGCTGACGAGAAAGCCATAAGGCGAATGCGATTCAAGCATAGATTTGATTTTTGTCAAAAATTTGTCACTATCTTTATATTTTAAGGGGTGCAAACCATCTGAGTTAAGTGCTGACAACCCTACACCTATTATGACTCAACTAGCTGCTCTGGATAAATGAACCAAAAATACAGTAGCTAATGAAGAAAATTTAGGCAATATTTAAACAATATTTTTAGAACTTAATTATAGTTCCGCTTTAATCATTCTCCACTAGCAATTTGAGCTATTCTATGAGTTATTCGGCATCTGTTACTACTTCTACCTCTACTGCTTCGGCTTCCACGGTTTCATCTGCTGCGTCAGAGTCTCCTGTTTCCTCTTCTGACTCCTCTGGTTTTAGAGAACCTTCGGGAACGAGTTCAATTTGAGCTTTGTCGCGCAAAAACTTGTAGGTATTTTCGTTTAACAAATCGCTAGTTACCATTTCCAAGAGACGGTCTTCATCTACCTCTTGTCCCTCTAGCTGAGGTCTAATTTCAGCAATTTTAGCGTCGATCGCTGCTTGATCGGGTTCTAATCCTTCTTTTGTCGCAATTTCTTGTAGAATTAGCGATTTCTGGAGATTGGCTACTGCTTCAGGGCGAGCATTATCTCGCAGCATTGGTACATTATCGGAGTTAAATAACTGTCTGACATCTAAGCCCATTTGCTGCATCTGCATCAAGGTTTTAGTCAAAACGCTGGTAACTTCTTCTTGGATCAAAGATTCTGGCAGATCAATGTTGTTTTGTTCTACCAGAGCATCAGCGATCGCATTATTGACGTTATTATTGGTTTGTTCTTCTGCCTGTTCGCGGAAGCGTTTTTCGACAGACTCTTTATAAGCGGCAAAGGTTTCAAACTCATCTTCGCTAGCTTCTTGCGCAAAATCGTCGTCTAGTTCGGGCAGCTCTTTGGTTTTTAGCTCGTTGAGGGTAATGCTAAATACTGCTGGTTTACCAGCTAGATCTTCTTGGGGATAATCTTCTGGGAAGCTAACGGCTACTTCCTTGGTTTCTTCAGGCTTCATGCCCACAATCCCCTCTACCATACCAGGAATCAGCTTGCCCTCGGCTATTTCTACCTGAAAGTTGGTGGCGCTTCCTCCCTCGATTTCTTTATTTTCTTCTTCGGGCAATACGCCTTTGAAGTCAACGAATGCCACGTCTCCCATTTCGGCGGCACGATCTTCGACGGGAACTAAATCCGCCTTTGTTTCGCGCTGCTGATTGATAAAGTCGTCAACTTTTTCAGGCTGATAAACGATCTCTTCTGCCTTAACATTCAAGCCGTTATAATCTGCTAACTCTAGACTGGGAGGAACATCAACCGCTACGGAGAAGGTAATGGTATCCCCTGGATTATATTGTCCTAGGAGTTCGTCAAAATCAGAGCGTAAATTGGGCTGACCTAAAGCGTTAATCGACTCTTGCTCGATCGCGTCTTGGAGAGACTTTTGAATCAATTCTTCTAGGGCGGCAGCCTTAATGCGATCGTTACCAATGCGCTGTAGCAGAACTCGACGGGGTACTTTTCCCTTGCGGAACCCAGGAATATTCATAGAACGAGACAGGTTTTGTACCATTTTTTCATAGGCACTCCGAGTCGCTTCTGGGGCAATTTCTATATTTAAACCAACTTGACTTTCAGGAAGTCTCTCCTGGGTTACTTTCATCAACGCTAATATCTCAAAACTACTGGGTTAATTTTATGGTGGATCCAGGCAAGAATTTACATAAAGTAAAGTTAAAACTCAAGACATTAGACCAACGGAAGGCTGTGCTTGGCTAGCAAAACATGTCAAAGTGTAAACAACTAGGAAAATTTTTAACAGTTTTTCTGCCCGAACCATTAGTCATAATAGTATATCTACTGGACTAGTGCCGCAGCGCTTGCTCGACTCCAGAAGCTCGACTCAAATAATTGTCATGTAGTAGATTAATCTCTATTCATAATGATTAAGACATTGTGATACTATTTAGCAATAATTAAAAGGGTTCGGTAACAAAAAGGATATCGAAACTAGTTACAAAAATTATCGATAGCAGTCATTTCGGCGGCATTATTCTCGAAACATTGGAGTTAGAGATCGACGATACATAAGATTTCGAATTCCTAATCAATGAAATTTTCCGATTTTTGTAGGAAGCCAGTGAGCAGTATAGATAAGTTGAAGGAGGTAATAATTGTCTAAAAAAGTAAATGTCGCCATCTTAGGGGCGACGGGAGCAGTAGGCAAGGAGCTGCTAGAATTACTCGCCGAGCGTGATTTTCCCCTAAAAAATCTCAAGTTATTGGCATCTCCTCGCTCTGCGGGCAGCAAGATTGTTTTTAGAGGACAAGAAATAACGGTAGAAGCAGTCAGCGATCGCGCTTTTGAGGGTGTTGACATCCTTTTGGCATCGGCAGGAGGTTCTACCTCTAAGGAGTGGGCGCCCAAAGCCGTCGCCGCAGGAGCAGTAGTAATTGACAACTCCAGCGCCTTTCGGCTGGATGACAGCGTGCCGCTGATCGTGCCAGAGATTAATCCCGAAGCGGCGGCAAATCACCAGGGAATTATTGCCAATCCTAACTGCACAACGATCTTAATGGGAGTGGCAATTTATCCGCTCCATCAGGTACAGAAAATTAAGCGCATTGTGGTTTCTACCTATCAATCTGCTTCAGGTGCAGGAGCAAGAGCGATGGCAGAAGCCAAGACCCAGGCTCAAGACATTTTAAACGGTCAAGAACCCCAGGCAGAAGTACTGCCCTATCCGATCGCCTTTAATTTATTTCCCCACAACTCGCCCCTTAACGAACAGGGGTACTGTGAGGAAGAAATGAAAATGGTCAACGAGACGCGGAAAATTTTTGACGATCCAACCATTGCCGTCACGGCTACGTGTGTCCGTGTGCCTGTGCTGCGCGCCCACTCCGAAGCAATTAACCTGGAGTTTAAGCAGCCTTTTGCTGTAGACCGAGCAAGGGATTTGATTGCCGCTGCCCCTGGGGTCAAGCTAGTAGAGGACTGGCAGGCTAATTATTTTCCGATGCCCATCGATGCTACGGGCAAAGACCCCGTATTGGTCGGTCGAATTCGCCAGGATATATCTTGCGATCGCAATTTAGAACTATGGCTCTGTGGCGATCAAATTCGCAAGGGGGCAGCTCTCAACGCCATCCAGATCGCCGAACTGCTGCTCCAGCAAAACTTATTAACCGTAGCCGATTCTGCAGTTAGTGCCTAAGTAAGCTCAGATTTGTGAAATATAGACGTATTGATTATGAGTCAGATTAATGCCTGAAGAACCATTTGGTAGAGTAGTGACGGCAATGGCAACGCCGTTTGCCGAAAATGATCGTGTTAACTACGATGTTGCCGCCAAATTAGCCGCGTATTTAGTCGATAATGGCAGCGATGCCCTGGCAGTATGTGGTACCACGGGGGAGTCTCCTACCCTGAGCTGGGCGGAGGAGTACGAGCTGTTTCAAGTCGTCAAACAGGCGGTGGGCGATCGCGCTAAAATTTTGGCTGGGACAGGTTCTAATTCGACGCGCGAAGCCATTTCTGCCACCATCAAAGCCGCCAAGCTAGACCTTGATGGCTCTTTACAGGTTGTGCCTTACTACAATAAGCCACCCCAAGCAGGTCTGTATGAGCATTTTCGGGCGATCGCCGATGCTTGTCCAGAGCTACCGATGATGCTGTACAATGTACCAGGTAGAACGGGATGTAATCTCCAGCCCGAAACCGTTGCCAACTTAGCGCAAATAAACAATATAGTCGCGGTTAAAGAAGCTAGCGGCGATTTAGAGCAGGCTTGCAAAATTAGATGCCTAACTCCGAAAAATTTTGCGATTTATTCAGGAGAAGATGCCCTGACTCTACCTATGTTGGCGATTGGAGCTTCAGGAACCGTTAGTGTTGCCTCACACCTAGTTGGGAACCAGATCCAGTCAATGATCGCCGCCTATCATCAGGGTAATAACCAGTCGGCTACTGAGATTCAATTACAGCTATTTCCTTTGTTTCAAGCCTTATTCATGGCGACCAATCCGATCCCGGTGAAGACGGCGCTAAAGTTGCAAGGGTGGCAGATGGGTCAGTTGCGAACCCCATTATGTGAGCTACAATTAGATCTGTTGGCTAAGTTGAAGTCAAATTTACAAGAATTGAGTCTGATTTAGCTGAATTATCAAATATACAGCCCCTAGATCGACTTAAAAGCAGCAACAGGACAAAAGATTGACTATTATCGTAACTAGCGGCTAGAATTTGGATTCTCTGAGAGATAGTGAGCCAGCAACAGAAACTAGGGCTTATAGCCATCATCAGATTGACCCCATGCTAATTGCAGTTAGCTCTACAGACAGCCCGTTATTATTGACATTCCATCCATTTCTTAGAACACTCTCTTCAACCAGAATTCTAAGCAGAATTTACAGTTTTTATTGAGTAAATAAAAAAGCGCGAAACCACATACGAACAAAACATATGAGCAAAGTAGTAAAAAAAAGTAAGACGAAGCCAACGGTAAAAATTATTCCCCTCGGTGGTCTGCATGAGATTGGCAAAAATACCTGCGTCTTTGAATATGAAGATGAAATAATCTTGCTTGATGCAGGTTTGGGTTTTCCTTCCGATAGAATGCACGGCATTAATATTGTCTTGCCAGATATGACCTATCTGCGAGAGAATTCCCACCGCATCAAGGGAATGATTGTTACCCACGGTCATGAAGATCACATTGGAGGGATAGCTTATCACCTCAAGCAGTTCGATATTCCGATCATCTATGGTCCTCGGCTAGCAATGTCGTTGTTGAGCGATAAACTAGAAGAGGCGGGGGTTAGCGATCGCACGACTCTAAAAAGCGTCCTGCCTAGAGATATTGTCCAGATCGGCAAACACTTCAAAGCTGAGTATATCCGCAATACTCACTCCATTGCCGACAGCTTTACTGTGGCGATCCACACTCCTATCGGCACAATCGTCCACTCAGGAGATTTTAAAGTAGATTTCACTCCTGTAGATGGCGAACACTTCGATCTGCAAAAGCTTGCCGAACATGGTGCCAAAGGCGTACTTTGCCTCTTAAGCGATTCTACCAACGCTGAAGTACCAGGACATACTCCTTCTGAGCGTTCTGTCTATCCCAACCTTGATCGCATCATTGGGGCAGCCGATGGACGAGTGATGGTGACAACTTTCTCCTCTTCCGTACACCGAGTCAATATGATTCTCGATCTGGCGAAAAAGCATGGTCGTAAGGTAGCGGTGGTCGGGCGCTCAATGCTGAACGTCATTGCCCATGCCCGAAAACTTGGCTATATGCAGTGTCGCGACGATATCTTTGAACCGTTGCGTTCAGTCAACCGTTTACCAGATAACAAGGTTCTAATCCTTTGTACTGGTTCACAGGGAGAAGACCTGGCGGCAATGACCCGTATATCCCGCGGGGAACACCGTCAAATCCGAGTCCGTGAGGGAGACACGATTATCTTCTCCGCTAATCCAATTCCTGGCAATACTGTTGGTGTAGTCAACACCATTGATCGCCTGATGATGCAGGGAGCAAAAGTAGTCTACGGTAAGAAAGAAGGTATCCACGTCTCAGGTCATGGTGCGCGAGAAGACCACAAACTAATGTTGGGTCTAACTAGACCTAAGTTCTTTATTCCCGTCCATGGCGAACACCGTATGCTGATGGAACATTCAGGTATGGCTCAGGCAATGGGTATTCCTGAAGAGAACATTGTCATTATCAAAAACGGCAACATTATTGAACTAACCGAAGACAGCATTGGTATGAACGGTACTGTACCCGCTGGTATCGAACTAGTTGATCGCGCTGGCATCGTTCAAGATAACGTGATGAAAGAGAGACAGCAGCTAGCCGAAGATGGAGTAATTACCGTCGCCGCCGCCATTGATTGGGCTGGTAAACTGGTCGCCCCTCCTGCATTACACCTTAGAGGAGTCGTTACTTCTGTCGAACAATCTTTGCTACAGCAGCTAATTAATCGTACTGTAGAGAGAATATTAAGCGATCGCTGGAACGACTTTAGCAAAACCAAAGATGGTGAAACTGAAGTGGACTGGACTGGAGTGCGCCTAGAAATTGAAGGTGGCTTACAACGTCTGCTGAGAAGAGAGTTAAAAAGCCGTCCTTTAGTAGTGTTTATGATGCAAACTCCCGAAAAAGCACCAGCTAAAAGCAGAACTGCTAGAAGAAGAAGACGTTCTAGTTCGGTTAATACGGCAAGCTCGAATGGTTCAGCAAGTTCAACTCCTGCACCTGTAATTTCCAGCCGTAAGTAAGTTTAATCCCTGTAGACTTACCAAGCAATATTATTAATAATTAGCGTTACCTATGTGATTAATTAGCGGGTAACGCTTCTTTTTTGCGCTTTAAATTATGTCTGAAACTTAATTTCAGCAGGACGTACCAGAGGTAAAAATTTGGTTACGGAATTAGGTTTGGCAGGAGCCAATCCTTCCTTGGAAGATTTAGCCAGCAAGCTAGATTTTGCGTTAGGGGAAAATGGCACTCATCTGTGCAAAGTACATAAAATTGAAGATCATGGCGACATGGTCAAGGTCTGTACTAGCGAAACTGTATGTTCGGCAGGTGAACCCCAGGGAAGCAGTCGCAAGTGTATCTATAGCATGGGTGCAGTTTGTGGCACAATTGAAACTATTCAGGGTAAACACTATCGTCCAAAACATACTGAATGCGTACTTCGTGGTGGCACTCATGATGTTTTTGAAATGTCCCTGATTGGTTAAAAACAACTCAGGTTAGAACTAAATAACTTCAGCGCGATCGCTTATCATTTTTCTCTTTAAAGAATGCGATCGCGCTTTTTTCATTTTTGTATTCTTGAGAGTAAAATGCCTCGCTCGAATATTGCCAGTGATCAAACTCAGGTTCGTAATAAGTATTTTTCAAATCTCTCAGTTTATTCTCGGTAAAGGGATGATTCTATAATTTTCACTACAAATAAAATTAACTAAAAGGCTAAAAGCTATATGCACCAAAGGATATGCGAAGCAGTATACCATAAGGGTACAATGTGCTTTAGCATTCCCTGGGGTCTCGAAGAGATGTCGTTTTAGACTTTAGATCAGCAACGCCACTAAATTAAGGTGACAGATTTTTCCTCATCTAAGATAGCCCAAACCTTCTGCACTAAAGTATCCAAACCCGAACGGGTTACGGCTGAGATATAGTAAATCGGGACTGAAGTTAACTCTCTTAGTTCATCGGTGAGTAATTCTAAGATGTCTTCGTCTACAGCATCTATTTTATTAAAAGCTAAAATCTGCGGACGTTCGGGCAAGCCATGTCCATAAGCTGCCAATTCTTGCTGAATCGTTTGGTAGTCTGCAATTGGATTATCTGCGGTTGCGTCGATTAGGTGCAGCAAAACACGGGTGCGTTCAATGTGACGCAAGAAATCGTGACCCAAGCCGATGCCTTCTGATGCGCCTGAAATTAAGCCTGGAATATCGGCAAACACTGTGCCGTCTCCTGTGGGTTTACGCACGACTCCTAGATTCGGAACTAAAGTCGTAAAAGGATAGTCAGCTACCTTGGGTTTAGCAGAAGACAGAGAAGAGATTAGGGTAGATTTACCCGCATTGGGCAAGCCAATAATTCCCACTTCGGCAATTAGCTTAAGTTCGAGTCTCAGTTGTCGAGTTTCGCCTTCTAAGCCAGGTAGAGCATGTTCGGGAGCGCGATTGCGGTTGCTCAGAAAGTGCTTATTACCCAAGCCACCCTTTCCCCCAGCAGCAACAGTTAGGGTTTCACCATCGCTAGTTAGATCGCCAATATATTCCCCCGTGTCGGCATCGGTAATTAGGGTACCACAGGGAACTTCAATCAGGCGATCGCTGCCTTTTGCCCCTGTACAGTTATTCGGGCCACCCTTTTTGCCATCTTCGGCTTTAAAAATACGCGCATAGCGAAAATCTAGTAGGGTTTGGAGACGGTTTGAGGCAACTAGAATTACCGAACCACCCCAGCCGCCATTCCCACCTGCGGGGCCTCCAGCGGGAACGTATTTCTCCCGTCGAAATGCGACCATCCCGTCGCCACCTTTGCCTGCTACTACTTCTACTTCTGCTAAATCGATAAACTGCATCTAGTTTTGGTTGCCGAATTTTAGAGTTTAAATTTTAAATGATTGATGAACGCTTACTGGACATATTTAGTCACGTCTTCGCCACATTCATCAGCTAAATATGATAAGGAGCGAAAACGCAGCATTGTGAACTGCTCGTAAAGAGGATTAAGTTTGCAAAGAGGCGGGATATGAGCAACTTTACGCCCAAACAAATTGATATCTCGTTCAAAAGGGCATTGAGGCGGAATTACTTTACAAACGAATTTGGCTAACCGAGGATCTTTGACCTCCATACCTTCGAGCCAATCTTTAACTGGATGGAGTACATCAACGCCTGATTTTTGAGGTGGCGGAGTTAAGGGAGATGCTACGGGAGATCCATCTACAGCAGGTACTGGTTGATAGAGATTATTTTCAAGGGATTTTAACGCCTCAACTTCTAGATCTAAGGCTTGGCTAAATTGCTGTAGTAATTCATATTCTGAGGCAGAATATACGCCATCGGCTACCGCTACCAAAACTGCTGTACGAAGAAAGTTTTCTGCCGTCTCCGATTCTGTACCTAATTCGGTGGCTAATTCGGTGGGAGAGATCTGCTCCAGACGATTTACCTCATCAATGTTTGCCAAATCTTGGGTCAATTGACCAATTAATTCCTGTTCTTCAGGGTCGTAGTGTCCATCCGCCAGGGCTACAGTATATAGACCTCTGAGCCAGGCTATTATTTGGCGATCGCTATATGCAGATTGTTTAATGGCAGTCATTTCAGATATCCCATTTTGGGGGTTTGTCAATTATCGTCGATCTGGAAAATATTTTTTCAATTAAAACTAGACCATATATTCAGTTTAGAATGGAAACCGTAGTCTAGGCAGGTTTGATCAAGGCAATTATTCAAGAAATTGAGTTACAGGTAACAGAACCAGCGAAACGTCTCGATGGCTGGCTGGCGGCGCAATTGCCCAACATTTCTCGTTCTCGGGTACAAAAGCTAATTGAGAACGGTCATATTCGTCTTAATAACCAGATCTGTCAGAGTAAAAAAACTAAACTAGCTTTGGGCGACCAGCTTCAAGTTACTATTCCTGAGCCAGAAAAACTAGCTTTGACTGCCGAAAATATTCCCCTAGATGTTCTCTACGAAGATGAGCATCTGATTATTGTCAATAAACCTGCGGGAATGGTGGTGCATCCCGCCCCAGGACACTATACAGGCACGCTGGTTCATGCCCTGCTGCATCACTGCGATACCCTAGCGGGAATTGGCGGAGTCGAACGTCCAGGAATTGTTCACCGTATCGATAAAGATACTACGGGGGCAATTGTAGTGGCAAAAAGCGATCGCGCCCATCAGCATCTCCAGGCACAAATCAAAGCTAAAACTGCTCGACGTGAGTATTGGGGCATAATTTATGGCTCGTTTCCTGCCGAGGAGGGAACAATCGATCTACCTATCGGTCGAGATCGCCGCGATCGCAAAAAAATGGCAGTTATCTCTATCGAGCAGGGAGGAAGAAACGCCGTTACCCACTGGCAAACTTTAGAGAGAATTGGCAACCATAGCCTGATGCAGTTCTTGCTGCAAACGGGGCGAACCCACCAAATTAGAGTTCACTGCACCCACTACGGGCATCCTCTAGTAGGAGACGGTACCTACGGTTCAAATCGCTCGCTTAAGGTCAATCTCACAGGTCAAGCTCTTCATGCCCGCCAGCTATCTTTGCTCCATCCTATCTCGGGAGAAACAATTACGGCGATCGCTCCTTTACCCGCAGAATTCAATAAACTACTACAGGTTCTTCGAGGCAGATCTTGAGTTAGGAAGCAAAAAGCTGAGCAACTCAAGAATGCTAAGTTCTAGACTTTGAGTACTTAATCAAAAAGAGGGAGATCGTAAATCAACAACATAATTTAGCTGGTAAACCATGAAGCTAATTTATAATTTTCCCTCTGATGCTGGTGTCAGTCCAGATTAGTCAGACTACCTTATCGATGCTCGACTTTCTAGTATTGATCCTCAATTTGGATTTAAGTAGTAGTCTTGCGGTAAGGAACTTTAGACAGATAGTTAAGGTTCGATACAGAACTAGAACTAGGCGCATTTGCTCGGCTGGGCAAGCTGCGTGCCATGTCCATATACAAAGCGGGACTTCCTGCTTTGGGCTTTTCTTCCTGCGGTCTGTAGGAGCGAACTTCGCTTTGCCAGATAATTTGGGGGAAACCTAAAATGGCGCGATAGTATTCGTTATAACGAGGAGACTTGATATTGAATGGTCTTTCTCCAGTTTGGCGACCCGCAAGTACTCGACGGCGTTGATAAGGTACGATGTCATAACCAAAGTTTTCCATGTACTCATCGCTATCTAGCAGCTCATCAACAAATCCTGCTAAACCTTTGGTGCCAATCTTAATTGACCAGGCAATTTTTTCTCTTTCGTTATAGGGTTCTCGTCCTAAAGCTTTTTGGATGCAATGTTCGACAAAACGATAATTGCTATTTTTTGCATAAAAACTATTGTAAAAAGTTTCTGAGAGCAAAAGACCACGAATAAAATCACGGACGGTAATTTGGCGATCGCGTAACTGAGATTCTAAGAAAATCTCACGATCTGCTTTAAAAGCATAGAAAAAGACTTGACGATAAGCAGCATCGATCAAATCGTTCATTTCTGACAGAGAAAATGCGTTCTCTGCTGAATAAATTCTGGGTTGGTCATCAGTTCCCACATCGTACCCATCGACACGACTGTTTTGGGATTTGGGCTTATAGTCCAGTAAAGGAATAGACAAGTCAAAACCTCCGTCTATTGTGAATTATGTTAAAAATCTTAGTCCCAATCATACGTTAGCTAGGGGTAGCAAATAAACAACAGTAACAAAATATTACAGAGTACTGAGTTAGTTGCTACTTACTTTACTCAGCTGTTAACTGTTGACGGAACCTACCATCCAGAAATCGCAAAGGCTTTACTGTCGGTATTTTCTGCTGTAGTAGGAGCTGCTTCTGCTGCACTCACGCGAGATTCCGCACAAAAAGTAGCAGTATTGAACCCACCAAATCTTTTAACCGTGCTGCTACGCAATCTCAAATCGGCATTTACAAACCAGAAGCGTTCGATAATACTCATGGTTTCGTACTCTGTAATCAGCACTAGACCGTCTTCTTCATCCATGTGATATTCTCCCGCCACAGGAACAATTTCGGCATAGCCTCTTTCCCTCAGCAGTTTGCCACTACGGAGATCTTCGGAATCGGGAATTAGAGCGAATACCGTTGTTCCTTTATGATCTTCGTTTTCTTTATCCCAAGCCATAGAGCCATCCCAGCTGACAAACGCCCCGCCGATCGCAGTTTGCGGATCGACATCATGCATCTGACAGATGGCAGCAATTTTGGCATCGTCCGCGTCGAGAAACTCAACCTTGATATCGGAACTACCACTTTCTGCTCTTCTAAATGGTAAATGATGCGTCGTACGTTGCGATCGCCATCTACCAGAACTCTGCTGGAAAAATTCTTTGGCGTTTTTGATCGAATTCATTGTTGATATAGTCTTTATTTATCACTGATGTAATTACTATATTTACTATATCGAGAATTAGGAATTCTTACTTTTGCATAGCAAGTCTTGAGATTTTTTCAGCATCAAAATACACCAAAACTCTGCTTCTTCGATAAGTATTCTATAACTTTTTGTTGCTTTAATTAATTATTACTTGACATTATGGACTATTTATAGTGTCAGTGTTAGATTGATTGCAAATTAACACTTAGTTCTGTAACTGAATAGTGTTTCTACAGACTGAGTACCTATTAGATTAAGGAGTGATGCCCATGGATTTATCAGGTCAACTGAGTATGGAGCAACAGTTTAAATTAAAAGTGCTTCAAGAACAGGTACAGGGGTTAAGCAAGGAACAGGCGCAAGAATATTTATTAGAAATGTTTCGTCAAATGATGGTCAAAGATAATCTGGTCAAAAACTTGTTAAAGAATGCCTAGTTTTCGCTTTTCATCGGCTAGGCAATGTCAATATCGCAGAGTGAAATTTGCTTTTCTTTAAACTAGTCTCCCGCGAGACGATTTAGCTCAGACAGTGCGATTCATGTACTTGGGAACGGCAAGAATCGCTACTTATTTTGCAAGAGGTAAATTTCACTGAATCAGCTTTGCCATCGTCGCAGTTTTTTTCTCAGCAGAAGAAATTGAGGGACGGTCATTCAACTGCGGAGCAAAATCTCTCACCGTCGAACTGTAGACACTCAGCTTTATTTTAAATTCATCGATTTAGTCAAGAATTAGCTTCAAATATTTAGTTGATTAACGAAAATTGATATTTTGTAACTGTATTTAGTGATTAAAAACAAACTTTATTGCAATTGTTAAAGAATAATTCATTTACAACTTCTGAAGTAATTAAGTGGAAACTTTAGCTTCTACAATAAGTAGATGTAGTGAGTAAATATACTGGGTAAACCCAAATGGAAGCTGAGAAAATTAGTCATGAAGCATTATTGTCAGCCCGCGAACTAGAAATTGTAGAGTTAGTAGTAACGGGCTTGAGTAATCACAAGATTGCTCAAAGACTAGAAATCAGCAAGAGAACGGTGGATAACCATATCAGTAATATCCTCAAGAAAACTAGCGCGGCGAACCGTGTGGAGCTTGTACGCTGGTCTTTACAATGGGGAAAAGTCTGTTTAGATAATGTAAACTGCTGCTCGATTCCTGACTGGTCAGAGAGTTTAGAACAAGATGGAATGGTGTCTTAAACACTCAAAGATTGTCAAGCTGATCTTGACTGCCGCTGGACTGTGGTTAGGTAGCTGTCAGAATTCAAGGTATATTACCCCACCTACTCAGAGCATCAATGCAAAATTAAATTCTGTGGCAGCCGAAGGAGATGTCAATTTTTCTTATAATGGTCGCTATCTAGTCTATACCAGCGATCGCGCCAGCAAAAGAAGTGTCTATCTCTACGATCTCCAGCGACAGCGTATAATCTCCTTGCCTGGTGTCAATCAACCTGGTAGTATGCAGTCCCAAGGCGATATCAGTGCCGATGGACGCTATCTTGTTTATCTTTCCGAACAGCTAGGTAAGACTGATATTTATCTTTATGATCGCGCTACCGCCAAGAGTCAAAACATAACTCGAAATTTTATTGGCGAAGTGCGCCGTCCCAGCATCAGCGGCAATGGTCGCTTTATTGCTTTTGAAGGCAATCGAGGAGGACAGTGGGATATTGAAATCTATGACCGAGGCACGACAATAGATCTGTCTGCACCGCAAAATTCAAATATTTCACCCTCAACCCCCTAATTTGCAATCGAGAGTAATTTGTTTATTGGTGTCGCCGCTCAAACTAAAAATTGTGCATTGCCTGTCTTCCTCTGGCGGAGAGAGCATAGCCGAGAAAAGCCTCTATATCAGGGCTAATGGGTTCTCGGTAAACATAAAACATATTTGATTTACTGTTAGCCTCAGCGCTAGAATTCCCGATGGGAACTGCCATCAAACCAGCTTGTTTCTCTGCATCTTTGAGTGGGCGATCAAGAGCGACAAGGTCAATATCCCCAGAATAAAGTAAATCCAAGCCAATAGCAGTGCCGTCAGCATCAGTGGTAATTACAGTACCTGGATATCGCTGATGAAAACTTATTCTGAGAGCCCGATTAATCTCACTTAACTTACTCGAACCGTTGATGGCGACGGATGTGCCTTGAGGAACGATAGCAGGAACAACAAACTCTACCTGGGCACTACTGGCGTTTGCTGATTTAGGAACAAGATTAGCCTGAACTGTGGAGGTTGAACTTGAGGAACTTTTCGCTTGAGGTTGACCGCTCTGACCAAATCCAGCAATATTGCTTTTTGCCAACCAGCTAAAGCCCATAACTACGATTAGCACCGTTGAAATAAAAGCTAAAATAAGAGGAAAAACATCGCTCTTTTTGAACATAGATAAAATACTAAAATTATTAAATTACTGGTTAGGTTGAGCAAATATAAGTCGATCGTTCAAATGTTCAGTTTAGCTTAATCTACGGCAGGTAGTAAAGTCGAGATGTTGAACTGTAATTCATAGCCTGTCTCAATACTAATTTTTAAAATCTAGCCGCAAATAGTTAGAGTAAATTCATACTCCAATCTGATAGTTGCTCAACCATTTAGCGGCAAAAATTCAGGCTATCTGAGCATCGAACCGCTGCTGCAATAGATTTCAAGCAGCAAATCAGACTGGGAAGACAGAATATTCTATTCAGTATCAATTTGTCTTACAGTCAGTATTTCTAACGATTCACTATAATTATTACAGCTCTAAAAAGCCAGTTGAATCTTAATTTGTAGCCCAAAAATGCTGTTTCAAATCGAGGAGAACATTAAACTAGAGAATCCATTTGCCTTATTTTTTGCATAAATTTGAACAAAATTGCTCGTTGGCTAGGATCTCAATCTTTAGCAGAGATTGAAATTGGCGAAATCCGATTAAATATAGACGATTAGTGCTACTTTTTGGCGACAAAAAAATCGAAAATAGAACTATCGCCCATCGAGTAGCTAAAAGTCAGAATTGGTCACTAGAAGTCGAAAAAACATACCGAGAAGAATTAGTTGTGTTGTAAACTAGGCTGGCGACTAAAATTCCTATATGGTGTCTTAGCTCTCGTCGCTAAGATGCTGCGAACCGAAATAAATCCAGAAAATCGAGAGCAGAAAAGAAATGCCATCGTCAAATAACCCGCGTCGGACGAAAATTGTTGCTACAGTAGGACCTGCCACTCTCAAGCCAGATACTTTGAGACAGCTAATCAAAGCAGGAGCAACTACCCTCAGAATTAATTTCTCTCACGGTACGCAACAAGATCACCAAAAGGCGATACGTTTGATTAGACAGACTGCTTTTGAGCTAGACCAACCTGTGGGAATTTTACAAGATTTACAGGGTCCTAAAATACGTTTGGGCAAATTCGCCGCTGGGAAGATACATCTTAAAAAAGGCGATCGCTATATCTTAACTAGCCGTTCGGTAGAGTGTAATCAAGAGATTGGCAGTATAAGCTATCAAAGACTCGCGGAAGAAGTACCTGCCAATGCAACAATTCTGCTCGACGATGGCAAAGTAGAAATGCAGGTAGAAAGCATAGACCAGGAAAATCAAGATTTGCACTGTCGCGTAGTTGTGGGAGGGGCGCTTTCTAGTAATAAAGGGGTTAACTTTCCTGGGGTATGTCTGTCTGTCAAAGCCCTAACTCAAAAAGATCGCGAAGATTTGATGTTTGGTCTAGACCAGGGAGTAGACTGGATTGCCCTCAGTTTTGTGCGTAATCCTCAAGATATTCTCGAAATTAAAGATTTGATCTCTAGTGCTGGAAAATCAATTCCCGTCATCGCCAAAATTGAAAAACATGAGGCGATCGAACAGATGGATGCCATTTTGTCCTTGTGTGATGGGGTAATGGTAGCAAGGGGAGATCTGGGTGTAGAATTGCCTGCCGAAGACGTGCCTATTCTGCAAAAACGCTTAATTTCAACTGCGAATAGGCTAGGAATCCCAATTATTACTGCCACGCAGATGCTGGATAGCATGGTTAATAATCCTCGACCAACCCGCGCTGAAGTATCTGATGTAGCCAATGCGATCTTAGATGGTACAGATGCAGTGATGTTGTCCAACGAGACGGCGGTGGGTAATTATCCCGTTGAAGCGGTAGAAACCATGGCAACCATTGCCTGTAGAATCGAACAGGAGCAAGGCACAAATAAGCTCAAGCGTACTAAGCGCTCAATCACCCACGCTATCTCTGCTGCCGTGGGCGAGATTGCTTCCCAGCTAGATGCGTCAGCAATTATGACCTTGACCAAAACTGGAGCAACTGCCCGTAACGTCTCTAAATTTCGCCCCAAAACGCCAATTTTAGCAATCACACCTCATGTTTATGTTTCTCGTCGCCTACAGCTTGTCTGGGGGGTAAAACCTTTGTTGGTTCTCGATCTATCTTCGGCAACTCAGACTTTCCAGGCAGCAATCAACGTTGCCCAGGAGAAGAAATGGCTTTCTGCTGGAGATTTAGTCGTCATGACGGCAGGTACTCTTCAGGGGGTAGCAGGTTCAACGGATTTGATTAAGGTAGAGTTGGTCAAGGCAATTTTAGGCGAAGGTTCGGGAATTGGACAGGGAGCAATCAGCGGTCGAGCAAGAGTTGCTCAGGATGCTAAAGACATTAACGATTTTAATCCAGGAGAAATTCTGGTGACTTCCTCAACAAATGCTCAGTTTGTCGATATTATTCGCCAAGCTTCTGGAATTATCACGGAAGAAGACAATATTACTAGTCATGCGGCAGTGATTGGTTTGCGCCTAGGAATTCCCGTAATTGTCGGCTTTAAAAACGCAACAGAGTTAATTCGCGAGGGTGCAATTCTAACAGTCGATGCTAAACGAGGAGTTGTTTATTCAGGAGCAGTTAATAAACGGTAGTTTCAGTCAACAGTCAACAGTCAACAGTCAATAGTCAATAGTCAATAGTCAATAGAGACATTAACGACTCACCGTCCGAAAAGGATCGGTGATTCTAACTTTTAGCTTGTAACTAGGATCAAACTAAGTGGTGTTCCATGGCATAGCAAATCAGCTCGACGCGGTTGTTGAGCTCAGATTTACGCAATAGGCTGCTGACATATTTTTCAATAGTGCGGTGAGATAGATGCAGCTGCTGACCAATTTCGATATTTGAACGCCCTTCGATTAATAATTCTAAAACTTCTGTTTCTCGCTGTGTCAATTTGAGCTTTTTCGGCAGCTCTTTGGCACTATCTTTTGCCGACTGATCAACTAAAGTAATTCCTTCTGGTTGAATAATTCCAGGTCGTTCGACATTGTCACCCTGAGAAAATCTTAGCTCGGAATGAATTATCTGCGATCGCTCTAGTAAATTGCGAATAATTGCCCCCAACTCTTCCATCTCAAAAGGTTTGGGTAGATACATGTCGCAGCCTACCTGATATCCATGAATTCTAGCTGTTGTTTCGCTGTATTCACTGAGCAGAATTACTGGTAACAGACGATATTGGGGCAAGCGGCGAATATTTTCGATTAGTTCATAACCGTTTTGGTGCGGCATTTTGATATCGGAAATCAGCAGATGAGGATGATATTTTTCCAACATCGACAAAGCCTGCTGACCGTTTTCTGCGGTAATGACTGAATAACCGCTTAACTGCAAATAATCATCAATCGACAAACGTATTGCTGGATCGTCCTCAGCAACTAAAATCAATAAAGGCATTAGCTTTTAGCTCATTATTCCGCCTACTAATGTTCATCTTAGCTCTTATTCTGTGACATATTTATATTTTCTTAAGAATCTCTGACTAGCGATGGAAAGAAAGAAAACTTGTGATCAAAGACAATCGCCCTGTTTTTTTGAGCGATATTGCGTACGAGTCTTTTGCCTATTTAAAATGCGATCGCCCTTAACCAGCAAGGCGATCGCCACGATCAAGCTCTAAAATAAAGACGCTTGAGATGGGATTTTATTCCCAGGGTTGGGCATAAAAAGCAATACCTTCAGAACTGTAGTTAGCTAAGTTATCTTCGACAAAACTGTTTTCGGTTTCGTCGGCAGTATAGAAATGTATGCCAGTACTGCTGTCATAAAAGCGATAGACGGGGATACTCTCGGCGACGTTAGTTTCAAAAGCCGAAAAAGCAACATCTTCAAAAATAAAATTGTTCAAATTATCAACGATGGCATCTCGCTCTATTTCGGAAGTAGTGTAAAAATAGCCTTCAGTTTCGGTATTAAAAAAACGATAGACATCTTCAGCATTTGCCGCATCAGGATCAGCACCGACAAAACTCGGATTTTCCAATTCAAAATTGCGATCGCCACCAGCATTTTCTCGGGACTCTATTTCGGCTTCTGAGTCAGTATATAAGTAAGCGCCTGTAGCCGAATTTATTAAGCGAAAGACAGTATTGTCAGGAAAGTCAGCAACATCCAAATCTGTTTCTAGATCCGCTGCGGTGCCAGTAGAAGTACTTTCTTCGTTATCAGCATCATCTACCTCAGTTTCTGCCTCGGCATCATTCTCGGCATCGGCATCGGCATCAGCGTCAGCGTCGGTTTCCTCTTCTGCATCATCTTCAGAATCAGATTCTTCGTCGTCCGTATCATCAGCGTCGGTTTCCTCTTCCGAATCGTCAAGCTCATCGGTGTCTATTGCCGCATCAGGTTCATCATCCGCAGCGACTTCTTCTGGCTCGTCGCTATCGGTTACGGTATCATCATCCTCAATGGTAATAACTGTTTCTAGCTCAGATTGGGCATTGGCAAACTGAACTACATCAGTATCGATACCTGATAAGATAACGCTGAGAGATTCATCAGCTTCAATTATTTCATCGCCCAGAATAGTTAGCTCGATCGCCGTACTGCTTTCTCCTTCCTCAATCGTGGCAGCTTGCGAAGCAATAAATTCATAATCTAAGCTTGCTACTGCATCAAGATCGGCAGTACTGTAACTAAAAACAATATCTTCCGTGGCGACAACAGGCTCACCTTCACTATCCAACAGATTAACTGTAAGTGCCTGAATATTGACGGCGGCATCTCCTTCGATTAAAGTGAGATCGCTCAACTGAATTACAGGCAAATCGGTGTCTGCCTTTTCCGTTTCTAGATCGTCATTTAAAATTGTCCCGATTCCAGCAAGCTGTTCCAAACTGGCGTTGGTAGCATCTGCTAAATTAACCAAGAAAGTTTCGAGAGGAGCTTCACTGGCTAAAAAATTATCATCCGTCAGTACTTCAATGCTGATCGTCTGTTCTGTTTCGCCTGGGGCAAATTCAATCGTACCTGTCTGAGGGAGATAATCTGCTTCATCTAACAAATCAAAACCGTCTACTACGGCTTCAGATTCGGCGCTACCGTCTGCGGTAGCATAGTCTACGGTAATTAGTTCCTCGCTAGGTTGGGAGAGGCTAACGGTAAATTCAAAGTCAGTATTGCCTGAATCTCCTTCTGGCTGGGCAACATTGTTAATCGAGATTTCTGGTGGTAAACCTTCAACTACGGGGGCTGTTGCTTCTGATTCATCAATACCATCGTCATCGAGAATTGTAATTGTTGCCGTACCGTTCAGAGTTGAATCGTCTGTAGCCGTAACCTGAAATTGAAAGTCTTCATCCGTTTCGGCGATCGCATCATCGGTAATATTGATCGGAAAAACAAAAGAGTCAGGATCGTTCGGATCGAGATCGACGACAAGGCTGTCTATAGCGGTATAGTCCAATCCTACACCATCGTTCGTAAAATCTATTGCTAAGGCTGTACCGTTTAGCGTCGATATTTCTACTTCGGTAATTTCGGTAATATCCGAGGCTGCTGGATCGATCTCGATTATGACTTCAGCATCTCCCTCATTGACTTCCAAGGAAGTATTGTTAAAAACGATCATAGTTGTTTAGTATATAGAGCTTGACTACCGCAATTTTGGCTCACTAGCTCTAGATACGACAATTCCGATCGCGTTTTTTACATTCTCAATATAGTTCTGCAAATCTTGAGCAATGACAACTTCCCCTGCGGGGGAGGCGTGGATCAAGCCCATCTTTCCGTCTGGCTGCTGATAAACAAATCCTGTATGGGTAAAATCTAATCCTGGAATGTTTGTTGCCACGCCGACAATATCCCCTGGCTGTAGTTGGGAATAAATATTGCTGATATTTTTAGTCGGAATGTAGTTAAAATTTGGTGACAAACTAGCTTCGACTCTGGCAAGACATTCAAAGTTGAGATCGCTTTTTGCAAGGTTAGGATAGCTGCTGCGGTGGGTGGTCATGAAGTTAAGCTTTTTAACCGTATCAACGCCGCCCAACTGCGATGTAATATTGGTGATGTTGCCTCGTCTTTGATTGTCCTCAAGCCAATCAGAAAAATAATGTAAACGACTGCAATAGCCGTTCATTTTGCCATTCCAGTAACGCTGATTTTCCACTTTTTGGGTAAAGGCTTGATAGCTGGAATCTGGCTGAGCAATATTTTGGGCGATCGCCAGTACTGTTTCAATAAACAGCAGACAGTCAAACTGCTGTAGAGAAATAACCAAGGTTTCTTGGGTTGAGCGATCGAGTAATCCCGCCTGATATTCTGCTCCTAATAGTTGTTCGCTAACCTGCTGAATCATCTTGCCCATTGACTCTTGAGAAATATAGGGGGCAACTTGCTGAACGATACGGTGATAAATGCGGCTGTCTTCTGAATTTTCCGTCTCACTAGCTGCGGCGTTAACGTGTCTAGCGGTAATCCCTGAGACGACTGTAGCGGCAATGGCTAAATTCAAACCCAAAACCAATTTAACAACCAAATGTCTTGTTGATTTAGACATGCTTAATAACGCTTTAGTTCAGCAAAATACTCGTCACAGGCTAACATAATATTCCTAAACTTAAAATCAAAATTTTATGTCTCCAATTTAGAGTCTGAATTCTGAATATCATCCAGCTTTCTCTGGGCAAATCTCAGTTTTGCCGACCGCGATCGCGGATTTTCTCGCTGTTCTTCTCTCTCGGCAACAATCGGCTTTTTGGTAATAACGTCTAATAGCTCGCTGCCACGGAAGCGATGTTTGACAATGCGATCTTCGAGGCTGTGGAAACTAATAATCCCAATTTTGCCCCCAGGCTTGAGCCAGTTAGGAGCTAGTTCAATAAATTTCTCTAACGACTTTAATTCTTGATTGACTTCAATTCGTAGTGCCTGAAAAGTACGGGTAGCGGGGTGAATTCTGCCGTGACGATATTTACCAGGAACGGTAGAAGCGATCGCTTGGGCCAGTTCAGTAGTCGTTTGAAAAGGACGTTGCTGGACAATTTTCTTGGCAATACGACGCGAAAATCTTTCTTCACCATATTCATAGATCAAATCTGCCAAGGATACTTCTTGCCAGTGATTGACAATCTCGGCAGCGGTAGTTCTTTGAGAACGATCCATTCGCATATCCAGCGGTGCAGTATTACGGAAGCTAAACCCTCGTTCGGCAACATCTAGCTGGGGCGAACTTACTCCCAGATCGGCGATAATGCCGTCAAACAAAATAGCTGGTGGTGGATAGTCAGCAAAATTACCCTGCCAGAACTCAAGCTGTTGGGGATAGTAGTCTGCAAGTCTTGTTCTGACTGCAGCGATCGCCGTTTCATCCCGATCTATAGCTACTAGTTTGATCTGACTATTCTGGGTTAGAATTAATTCGCTATGACCACCACCACCTACGGTTGCATCGAGATATCTTCCCTCTGATCTAACTTCTAGTCCCGCGAGCAATTCACGACTAAGCACAGAAAGGTGTTTAAACGAAGCTGATTTCTGTACTGGCAAAATATTTATCTCCTCACAATCTTAATTAAAATTTTATAACCTAAGTCGTCTTGGATACTAATCCAATCAAAATTTGCGGGTACAATATATGATGTAGGTAGATAAAGCAATGTTCTTTATTCTTACTTCACCAAATTATTAATCATCTACTTAGCTGAATTTATCATATTCACATATGGAAGTTAGCCAACGCCCAGGACAAGCAGAAGAACCTCCTGGTCATAGGTGGGCAGGAATTTTAGGGACTGGAGTGGCGCTTGTTACTCTT
Source organism: Cyanobacteria bacterium J06648_1 (assembly GCA_039817275.1). Taxonomy (GTDB): domain Bacteria; phylum Cyanobacteriota; class Cyanobacteriia; order Cyanobacteriales; family Xenococcaceae; genus Waterburya. The sequence continues at coordinate 26,390 of JBCBWB010000051.1, forward strand.
GTTCTCCCTCTAATTATGATTGCCTCCTATTCCCCATCTGGTAGCAATGCCCAGCCCGCTCCTCCCGCAACTTATCAACCTCAAATTAGAGCAAACAATATGAGATAAGGAAGAATTGTCACGCTACAGGTTCTTTATTTATCAAACCTTGAGGAAGGGATAGCCGCTGTTATAGCTGGAATCTTGTGCCGAGTATGCTTGTGCTTTATGGCTTGAACAGAATGGGTCTGATCTTACTTTGTCTACCTAGGAGCAAAAAACTAAGTTTCTGGGAGAGATAAAGTCTAGAATAAATGCGTTTGCTTTCAAGAGAAAAAAACATGAACAAAACCCTACAGCGCAGACTAGCCCTGCTTGGAATATTTTTGAGCGCTATTCTACTGTGTGCTAAGGTATCTCAGGCAAATCAAAATGTCAATAGTGCATCAGCACTACATCGCTATGACTATCCAACACCAACGGCGATCGCCTTGGTGGAGCCAGAAGTTGCGGTAAGTACAGAATCGGTAGAATACGTCACTATCGACGGACAGGCGATCAAAGGCTACTATGCACGTCCCGAAGCGATGGATACTCCTCTACCAGGGATACTTGTTATTCACGAGTGGTGGGGACTAAATGAGAATATTGAGTCCATGGCACGTCGGCTGGCAGGAGAAGGCTATCAGGCACTAGCGGTAGATCTATATGGCGGACAGATAGCAGATACCCCTGAGCAGGCGAGCCAACTAGTTCAGGAGGTGGCAAATAATCCCTTTGGAGCAGAAGCAAATATCACCAAAGCATACAATTATTTGCAAGAAGAAAAGCAAGCGCCTCAGATAGCTTCGATAGGCTGGTGCTTTGGCGGTAGCTGGTCTCTCGAAACCGCGTTGCTGTTTCCCCAAGAACTAGATGCAACGATAATTTATTACGGTGGACAGGTGGGAGAAAAAACTGCTGAAGAATTAGCAACCCTAGAAATGCCGATCTTAGGTATCTTTGGCGCAGAAGATAGCTCAATTCCGTTAGAGACAGTAGAAAAACTAGATTCTACTCTGCAAGAGCTGGATAAAGATGCCGAAATTATTGTTTACGAAGGTGCAGGACATGCTTTTGCCAATCCCTCTGGTCAAAACTACATTCCCGAAGCAGCAGAAGCTGCGTGGTCAAAAACCACCGAGTTTCTTAGTCAACATTTGAGCTAGTTGACAATAGTCTGGCTGCCGTTTTTTACTCGCCGTTTTTTACTCATGGTTAAAAAGCTATTAAGCTGCTTTAATCACAATTAGCGTAATTTTTCTCATGCTCCAACAGTATATTTGACAAGGCTTTGGTTGATCGACTACTATAGAAGTGAGCTAGTAAACCAAATTTTCTATTAAGGAATTGACGGTTGAATGCAGAGAAGAGTTTGGATTTTTATGGAAATATTATCTCTTTCTCTCATGCTGGCATTAGTGACAATCTATGACTTAGCCGTCAACAGTGAAAATCTAGGCTAGGCAAGGTTGGTTTTGATGTTGCCATTTTGAAGCAATTTAAACCAAGCCAGGAAAAGAAAAAAGAGAGATGTAAGATAATGCTTCAATGTAACTTCTTTTCCTGCAAGCAAATTAAGGTCAAATTACCAAATTAAGTAATACAATCGATTTGCTTCGAGGTGCTGTCTAAATACGGGCAGCATCTTTTTTTGTATCAACTATGGGTATAGTTTCGACTCATTACTCACCTTGATGATGCAGTCTCAAATCTTGAATTGAAGACAGTTAAGTTTGTCAAAACTACATCAGCCAAACATCAAGTTTTCATATTAAGCCAGTTTTAACTGTGAGACGATAATTTTGAGAGAACCAACTAATTAACAAGCGCAAATAAAGCGTAAACAAGTGGTTCTAGTCATTAAATCCCACTTACGAACGAAGATCATGTTTAGATTGTCGGAATTAAAAACGATCGCGATCGCTATTTTGGCATGTGTAGCAATCGCCCTGACGGTTGCCAGTGAAGCCCAACTACCTGGTATTACTATTGAATATCGGAGCTTTAGCGGAGTCCCAACTATCGGTACACCTGCTGATCAATACATGACTCGACTGGCTCAAATATCGCAACAGACCTTGGGTAAAAAGCAGCAAATTAATTTTGCTAAAATCTCTCCCAGACCAGATATACCCAACGGTGATATTATCAAAGCCGTTGGCATGGGAGGTAAGTTAGTCAATGGGGCTGGTTTTGATGCCGCTTACGTTTCAGGTGGTAGTCTCAATCCTGCCTGGGGATTCATTTATAATTCTGGTATTCCCGTCACCAATATCAGTTTTGAGCAATTTTTAGGTTTTCTATACGGTGCTAACGCAGGACAGAAAGGGCTAGATCTAGCACAGTCGATGCTGGATAAACGCGATCGCCAGATAGTGGCGATACCTCTGGTTGGCGGTTCTCCTCAAGGTTCAGGCTATTTTTCCCAACCGATTAGCAATACCGAACAGGAGTCGGGAATTGGTCTTGCTGGTTTGTGTCGGCAACCCTGGACATTCCGCTACTTGCCTCCCGCCCAAAACGTTTTAGATCTGGCTTGCGATCGCCTTGTTGGAGCCGAGAAAAAAATTGATTTTGTGACCGCTGTACCTGGGGGGCAAATCCTCGACAACGTAATTTCGGACACGGTTCAGGCGTTTGAGTTTGTAACGCCCAAAGACGATCTGGAGATTTTCTTTGCCGACCCAGAAAAGCCAAACTTGGGAGATTTGGGTCTAAAATATCTCCACTATCCCAGTTGGCATCAACCGTTTTTGCTTACCTATCTAATTATTAATAGACAAGTTTGGGATCTGCTTTCGACCCCACAGCAGGATTTAATTCTCACTTCGGCTCAAGCTAACGTTACGGCTTCCTATGGTCAAAACATAGCGGGACAGGGTGAAGCACTGCAAAAGATTTTAGATGCAAATCGGGATGATGATAACGATGGCAACGACATTAGTTTGGCCACGTGGAGTAAGGAGGATTTAGCTAGCCTAAAAGCAGCCGCAGACGAGTTTATCGTCTCTAGGCAAGAAGACAGTAATTATTCTGCCGAGGATCGACAAGATTACCAGCTTATTCTCTCTGCTTATCAAAATTATCTAGAGAGCGATCGCCGTTACTCTAGTAAATTTACTACCGTTGTCGATTAACTAAACGTCTAATGTGAATTAGTTTGACAACACAAATCTTTGAAAATTTGAGTGTTTATAGAATG
>JBCBWB010000052.1:0-29424 GCA_039817275.1 Cyanobacteria bacterium J06648_1
TAAGGCTGCTGGTGCTAGACTTTCATGGTGCGTATTATCGTCCTCTATCTGAATTTCGACTCTATGGGCGCGTCTTCCTACCTCTTGGACGATCACCCTGGGCAAAGGCACAGCTTTCGTCCATAGGGCATCAAACTCGGCTTGAATCCAGTCAACTCCTTCTGGGGTTTTGTCAGCCCAGAGAATTTCGTAGTGTTCTTGCCAACCTGCGCGGGTTTCATTCATTGAGCCGATAAATCCGATTCGGCAACCGTCCCTCAATTCAATTACTCCAGCTTTACCATGAACAAAACCACAAAAGTCATCAGGAGCAACGCGAATCGCGTTAGGATGATTTTCTAGAAATCGGTAAAGCCACTGGTAGCGAGGTCTATTAAGAAGAGATTCAGCTTCTACAGGCATACTGTTTAGGCGACCGAGGAGTTTTGATTCTTGAACTTTAGCAATTTTAATATCTTCAGAGCGTACATCAGAGTTACAGACAATTTTTACTTCTTCTATTCCTTCCAAATGCTCCTTTGCAACCTCAAACAGAGACGAAGTGAAGTAGCCTGCAATACGGTGATAGCGTCGTGCCTGCTTCAGATACTCAGTGAGCACCGTTTTATCTAGAGGATGGGTACGAGAGGAAAAACGCTCAATAGGCGGCTGACTCATAGTTCTTCGTCCTCAATAATACTCTCACCTTCTAAGCTTTCGCTTACGACTTTCTTACCCATAACGGTAGAGATTAGAGTGAGTAGGGAGTGTTTGCGCTGCTGATAAAAGCCATCAAAGTCATCTGTACGTAATTGCTGGGCTGGAATACAGTGGCTCTGAAGAATCCGATCCATTTCGGCATCATTAATTTGCACCTGTGTGTGGTTTTGCAATCTTTGGAGGTATTTTGAAGGAGCCATATTACCGATCGCCCGATTAGCCTTGTAGGAAATTGGAGTTTTATTAATGATGGTGTCGTAGCGTAGTTTGGCAATTTTCTGCTTCTCGCACCAAGAACGCGGAAAAATGTGGTGAATATCTAATGATATTTCCTGGGCATCTAGTTCTTTGATACTGGCTTTCCAGAAAAAATCTTGTGCTCCTTCACGAAGTACTAGGACATTAATGCCTTTATAGGCAGCACTTAATCGTGAGGTAAGTCGATCTAAGCGTTCGGGTTGGAAGGATGCATCCCCTATGGTGCGGGGAATCTGCGTGTCATCTTCGATCCAAAAGAGTAGCTCTTCAAGGTCATTAGCGATACGGGTTTCAACAGCTCCGCCGTAGAGTTCACCCAGAATGCCGCACCAAAACCACTGATTTAGCTTGTCGTAAATTCGAGGTTCCAACCATCGTTCTTTTAACTTTGTAAGGACGCAGGCTAAGGGAACAACTTGTTTACGGTAGGGCAGTTCTCTAACGTGGTAGAAAGATTGTTTTTGCAAAAATTTAGCAGCGAGGCGAAAGCCTGCTTCTACTTTATCAGCCCACTTTTTGTAAGCTGTCAACGGTAGTTCTAAAATCGAACTACGTTTGGCACTTACTGGAGCAACCTGTTTTCCCTGCTTGCCAGCAGCAAGATCGGCACACCGCTTTTCTAAAGTGTGAAGTAGAGTAATCGCTTGCAAAAAATCAGTCGCTTCAACCTGAGAAAGGAGTGGCTCTCTTGCGAGTCGCGCTTTACGAGACTGAACCGAACGAAGTTTACTGCCGTACCAATCATCCCGCAGATTGTAGCCATCGGCGGCATAGCTGGCGGTGACGAGTTCAAACACCGATAACTGCACCCCGCCTGTATTGACCTTTTCAAATACCAAACAAACAGCCTCTTTTGAAGTTTCTTTTTTTAGCTCGATTATAGGGACTTGATAGGTACTAAAGGCATCGAGGACGCGCCTTTGAAAATCTAAAAAAAGTGCGAGGTGTTCCCCGTTGAACCGATTCAAATCCTGAAGCCACTCAGACCATTTCAAGATACAGTTACAGGGAAAGTAGAGCTGCTGGCATTCAAGCTTCCGCGTCGATAGATCGAGGTCTAATTGCCGACCAAAGTTAGAGCGTACCTGTCGGCTTTCATCTACTGCTAATAATGCGTTTTCGAGGTTTTCTGGTTCCTCTAAGGCGGTAGGAATATGAAGGTAATAATAGCGATTAATTGCTTTGCCCTTATCTGTAGTGGTTTGCACGGCTCCATCGAGGGCAAGCACTTGGGTAAGCGTTGTCAGGCGTTGTTGACCATCGAGAATTAGTTTGGCGGCTTCAGGAAAGGGTTGAGGTAGCTGTACGTTTTCGATAGGACGTACCTGAAATCGCGTCTCTCCACCTGTTTCCAGAAGCATGACGGCACCAACTGGAAAGGAACGCCCAATGCTGACAAGCAGGCTCTGAATATGGCTATCATCCCACACCCAACCGCGCTGAAAGTCTGGTAGTTGGATCTTACCTGAAACAATATCGTGAAGAATATTAGGTAGTGAGAGTTTCGTGCTATCGAAGGTAGTCATTAGTTTGTCGTGTTAAAAGAAAATTATTTATAAGCGAAACTGAAGACTACAGTCCTTCATTGCGAATGCGATTGGCGATAATTTCTGCTTTTTGCGCCTCATCCGCTCTTCTCTCAGACCACATATCAGAGAGGTAATGGGCGATCGCGATTAGTTGAGCGCGCTTGAGGAAATAGGTGTCGTCTAGGCTCGTGCGGATTTGTCCGATTACTACCTTGGGTTCTTTGTCATTAAGTAATTCTTGAATAGCCATTAAGATTTCGCTCAGTAAGGTACCGCCGAGATCGCCGCTTGCTAGTTCGCGAGATTTAAATTCTTTGGCTGTTTTTAACCTTGCCTTGTTGGGACTTAAAGAAGCCATTAGCGGCTGGTACGCTACGTGGAAAGCTTTGGAGAAATTTTGGTAGTTATCGAGTTTTGTGGCACCAGTTTTTTCAATCGCCAACATCCGTAGATAGAACCGTTCGACCCCAGTTATTTTGTTCCAGGCTTCTGGATCTAATTCCTTTAAGCGTTCTGGAATTAGAAGATTATTGGCAATCTCAGAAGCGTATTCGACAATATCATCTACCACATTGTTTTCACCGTCTTGTCGCGGTTGTAAGGCTAGGGTAGTAACATCGCGTCCATCAACCTCGGTGTAACGGGTAAGCACTTTTAAAGCTGCTGCATATCCTGCCATTTGTAAGTCGGAATCATTAAAGACGGTTTCACCATGATTTTCAGCTTGGTCATTTAGGTTCATCATGGTTTCAATTTGTGTGGTAACCTCTTGGCGGATTTTAGGCAGTAACCGCTGCTTGAAGGTAGAGGCTGTATCTAAACGCTTGCGAAGTAACATAGTAACTGTTCCCTGTACGTATCCACCTTGCCTGAGTTCTGAAGAGGTTTCCGTAGCAATGTACCAGGCACTTACTACCTGAAGTCCCGCTGCCCAAAAGATAGAGACCATATCAGCCCAAATGCTCGTGTCTTGATGGGTAAACATTACGCACTGCAAGCCATTCTCTGGCATATGGTTCGCCATTGCTCGATAGGCATCGACCATACCGTGACGGAACTCTTCTCCGTCACCTTTAACAGCTAATGCTCGGCGGGAATCCCAAGTCCATTTATCAAATGGTGATGGAGGATTTTTACAAAGCCAAGCGATGAAGTATTCAGTAATCTCTTCGTAGTGGACAGCATTAGCATAGGGGGGATCGGTTATAGCTATATCCAATTGGTTAATAATGCTGCCAGCACTCATTGAGTCTACATCGATAGAAATTGAACGGGGCAAAACATAGCTCTTTGGAAATTTTAAGTTCTTTAGAAGAAAGGATGAAGCTCTGATTGCATAGTTGTAAAGAGTATTTAATGCTTGATTACTAAAAACATCGCTGGGGTTGTCGTTTGCTCCTCCAACTTGTTTTCCACTTCCATCTTTAGAAAGTCTTTTTCCCGAAGTTGTCCAGCGACACAATTTGGCTGAGAAGTTGATCGTCTCGTGAGCCAAAATGGTCACCTCCGCTCGTTCTTCTTGACACGATTGAAATATTGAACGGAGATAAATTATGCCTCTAGCATTAAACAAATGATGCCAATATCGCCAACCTCTTGTACGAATAGGCTCATCTGTCTTGGCTCCTGGCTCAATGACCATATCTGGAATTAACCCCTTCTCTTGCCAAGTAGATAAATTCTCTTCAACAATTTGTTCGACCTTCCTTTCGCGTTCTAGATCTTCTTCAGTGACTGAAGCGAAGTAGGTTTCTGGTCTAAACTGTTCTAAAGTTTCCTTTTTCATCCACTGAATGCAGTAAAGACGATCTTGAAGAATATCGTCAGGACGTGGTTTGAAGTCGCATAGTTCCCAACGTCTCAGTCGATTTCGATTCTCACCTTCTTCAGTGCGGTAGTCACCTCGAATAGTTTTTATGGACGTGCGGTACACTTTGCCCTCAAGTTCATATACCAGGTTGCCATCCTGAACGGTTCCCTGAGCAGCAACTTCCATCTCCTCGTTACTCGCACCAGTAATCACATCAATTTCAAATTGTTTTCTCTCAAAATTAGGAATAAGTTTTGCATAAACGCTCTTATTTTTAGAAATCACCCAACTTGGTGCCATCGGAATCATCCATCCAGTTTCGGGACACTTAGTCTCCAAACAATACAGAAAAGCTTTTGCGCGATCGCCCCGCTTATTATGCTCGATGCCCAAATCGGTAATCTCGCGATCTACCGCTGCTGCTACTTTCTGTTGTGCCTTCTCAATTTCCTCTCGCTTCTGGGGACTGGCTCCAATAATGTTTAAAGCTCCCCAGGTCAACATACAGGCAACAGGATTTAAGTCAGAAGCATAAACATCACATCCTAGTCGCGCTGCTTCAAAAGGTATCGAACCACCACCAGAAAAAGTATCCCCAACTCTGGGGCGATGCCCGTAGCGCAGTATTCCCAATTGCTCTACTAGCTTTTCATGAGAATGCGCTTCAATCCCAAACTTTCCTAAGTGTGCATTCACGTCATCCCAAATAGAACCGTAGAGCATTTTTGGATCTAACTCTTCAGGTCGCCTGCATACTCTTACCTTTTCCTCATAGGACAAACCTTCTAAGGCTTGCGCTAAGAGCGTTTGTTTCTTCTCAGCATCCAACCCTCGCTTCCAGCGAACGCTCAACTTTGGATACCGAGAGCGATCTAAAGGAAACTGAAGAGCTTCGATTTCTTCAATTTGATAGCTATCATTTTTATTCGTGTAATCAAAAAACTTCCAAGGGTTTGCTAGAGTAACACGCTCGGCAATCTCTACAACCTTAAACTTTGGCTCTCTGCGCCCGAACGCCTCATCATCAATCGCCATCAGCTTTTCAAAGATACGCAGGTCAGCCTCCAGATCTTCTGTCACTGGTAGCAAACACCCCAGCACAATAGCTCGCACCATAATTAGTGGTTTACGTCCCTTCCAATAAGAACCTAGTGCTGTGAGAGTCTGTCCCGCACCAGCTTTACGCTCCTTTTGTGCTTCTGCGGAAATCTTTTGTGCTGGAAATACCTGCTCGATTAGCGATGGGGCATCTTTCAGCATCAATGATTTCAAGGAGGACACGCCACCTGGGGTTTGCCCAGGTGCGTGAGATGTCCGTTTGGGATAAGAATTCTGGTTGGCAACCTGAATCAAATTAAAAATCCTCCTCTGGGAACAAAGACGGTGTCTCGTAAGTAATTTCTTTGGGCTTTTTGCTGCCACGCCGTGGTCGTTTAATTGTTGGCTGAGGTGTATCTCCCAAGGCATAGCGTAGAGCCATGCGCCAGCCTCGCCCTTTGTCGTTTAGCCCACCTGTTGTGGCAGCCGTAACGCCGAATAACCACCACCGTTCTTCCTGGCGAAGTGCCAACCAATTACGCAAAGCCGTGCCAATCTTTTCTGATTCGAGATCTTCGATTGCCCAGGCAAGAACGCATAACTCTTTACCCAGTAAGCGATCTACGCGGTTTTCTCCCACCTTCCACTTACCTGGTTTGAGCTTGTGGGTTTTCAGACGCTCGTTGAACATACGCTTTACTGGATTGGCGATTTCTGTCCAGGCGCTGCGGGGTAAAACAACGCGATCGAGCAGCTCGCTTTCATCGCCCTGGGTGTGCATTCCCAAATCCTCGATAATCTGTACTGGCTGTCGATTGCCCCGTGGAATCACCACCACGAAATGGTGGGGTGCAATAGTAAGAGGCACGCCAAAGCCTTGGGTTTGGTGGCTCGGTTCTTTTTGTGTCCTGTTTACTCGTTTTTTGTCGGGCATTTTGTATACTTGAACGGGGGTTCTAACCATCTGATTGCTCCACTTTGTCTGGGGTAAGCTCGATCTTTGCTATTTCGGCAAAGGTTTTGAGGTCAAAACCTGTATTAAAGTTCGCTCCATCGCGAATAGTTAGTTGAACTAACGCATCAGGCTCGTCGAGATTTTGGCGTAAGGCAGCGATTACTTTCTCTAGCACGTCTGGTGTCACGGCTCGGTCGTTGAAGCGAACCTGTACTGCTTGCTCCCCCTCACCTACGTTCAGCGCTACGCCGTGAAAAGAAACTCCTTGGCGGTCTTTCAACTTAGAAATTAACTTGAATACAGTATTGGTACTATCAAAACGGGTTTTTCGTTCTTTTAACTTAGCTGGAAGTGCTTCATCGATATGGGCGCGTCTTACTCCCTTTTCACCGATAGTAAAAGTCTCCTTTTCAGAAGCATCTCCAGCAGTAGCGTAGACCTGCAAAATTATTTTGTCATCGGAAATGGAAAATGGTTCATCATATATGCGACCATTACGAGGGCTGGTGCCGTCGGTAGTATACTGAATTTTTGCAGGAGGAGTGACTGCAAGCTTTACGGTGCGATGATCTGGGAGATCGTGAATTTGGTGTTGAATCTTGAGTTTAGCTACCCATCGCTGGGGTTCACCAGGAGCATGATTTTCTGTGGTATCAATTGCCAGAAAATAGAGGGTCGGCTCTTTGGTGCGAAATGCATCAAGATCATCTACTACTGGGTCTGCTTCACTGACAGTTGGAGCGGTTCCGTAGTGAACTTTGGGAGCTGGTCCAGAATGCTTGGGGCATAGATTAATAATCGTTTCCCCTGTATTTGGATCTTCTCGCTGCTCTACAATATTGACCTCAGTTTTTTCCTTGGGAAATGGTCCTTTCTCAATATAACCGTCACTTCCCTCGCGCCATCTTCCCTGTGATATCGCTTGAACTTTAAGCTGTTCGAGTCCTTTAATACCAGGCAGCCAGGGCCAGGCTGGATTGCTCTTAGCTCGCATTAATATATCGCGCCAAGGAGTACGGCGATCTCTTTGAGGCCAGAGATCCTCTTCTGCCATCGCAAAGTATTTCAAGGGATCTTTCTCAGCATCTAGGGCAAGTTTGTTATCGCAACGCATACTTGCCAACATGGCTTCAATCTGGTTTTCCACAGTGTCATCTTTGTTATGACCAAACTTCAGCCCATTTTCAATAGTGGCGGCCTGTAGCCCGTCTTCTGACGGGTAAAACAAACGATTGTAAGTACCCTGAAGTGCTTTAATAAAAGCTCCTTCTGCTTCTTCCTTTAGATCTTGAGCTTGGGCATAAAGTGAATCGCTAGGATTAATATTTCTGGCGATATTGGCGATCGCATACAGTTCTCTAAGGGTCTCTTCTACCCGACTTGCCATAAGGGTATCATTTCCCGAAAGCACTAGCAGATTGTTCTTTTCAGTTACCGAACGATAAAATCGCTCGATTTCTTCGGGAGGAACGCTGTTATCTGGAGGAACTACGACTAGTATCCGATGGGCACTCAGCTTGATTTCATCCACCTCTGGCATCACCAGCACTTCTTGATAGGCTCGACGTGAATTTGCCTCTAGCTCTCCATCCAAGCTATCTTTTAACGCTTTATCAACTTTGGGCTTTGGTAATGCTTGAGCCTCCCTTTGAATCCTTTTAGTAAGGTTTTCAATATCTTTAAAGTAAAATAGCTCTCCATCAGGATGAAGATACCAGGCTTTTTTTCTTAGCTGGTCGAAGGCTCGAGCGAATTCTTCAGGCTTTCGATTGGGGGCAACTAAATACTCGATGACTTCTTCCCGACGCAGTCCTGTATGGCCCTTAACTGCTAGGGAAAGGGAAGCAGAGAGAATGATAGCAGATACCTGACTGGCTGCATCACCGTTTAGATTCGCATCAATTTCTTCAGCATGAGAACTTCCCTTATCAGCAATATCCTTAGTAATGGCGGGTCGTAATGCTCGATTAATATCCGTCACCTCATCCATTACCTGGCTATCATTAAGGTTTAGGTGCTGGGTGCCGATTAAATACACATCATTGTGCTCTCGCTTCCATACCGAACGAACTACTCTGGCTGCAAACTGAAGTAGTCCTCTCGTCTCTCGAAAATTTGGATTATCCTTAAAAAGAGCTACCAGATGCTTAAAAGAGGGATGAAACGGATACGTAGCACGGATTTCCTCAGCGATTTGCTCTAAGCTCCTTGCTGTAAGATAACCACTATCCTCTGCTACTTTTACCTGCTCGGCATAGGCTTCAGCTACTTCATCGATATCTTCCTCCGATGGAATCGATGAAAACAGACGCTTTCGCAAAATCGAGTAGATTTCGCTACCCTCCAGGGAAACTGGAGTAATGACCTTTGCCTGACGAGATGCTTCTCGCTGAACATCAGCTACAAGTTTGCGAATTTCTTTGATTTGTTCGTGGTAACTATCTGATAAGTTAGCCAGCACGATACAGCAGCGGGGTAATTCCAGTGCTGCGGCAAATAAATTAGAGAGTGCTCTTGTCAGCACATCTACCAGTGTGCCCTTTCCGACAGGAATTGTACGGGCTTCGAGAAAATAAGGAGGGAGTTCATCAAACAAAATTAGGGTAGGTTCATCGCCGATAATTTGCTTCCAATGCTCTTTACCTGGTGCTTTTGGTCCATTTTGCCAGAATGGTCGCATTTCTTCTTCAGCTCCAAGCTGTGTGGCAATTTCACCCCAAAGATAGCGGTCGGGACTATTTCGGCCATCAAAGACTGCTATACGGGCAGATTTTCCGTCTAATCTATCCATCACATCTGGTGGCAGAATGTTTGCCCGTATAGCAGGATACTTAGCTAGGAGACCTAAAGCACTCATCAAGTGGGTTTTACCACCCCCCATAGCTTGGGCAAGCTCGAATAGGGCTTGGTCAGTCCCACCTGAAAGACGAAGCAGCCCTCCGTGAAGTAAATCTTTCATGCCCCCCGTTAAGTAGCTCTTCTCGAAGAAAGCCTTACCTTCATCGCTGGCATCAATAACTTGTGCTAGACTTTCGACTCCTCCTGCAACTTGGTAGTCCAGTGTCGATGGATGGATATTGCAGGCGTCTTTGACCGTCTTTAGCATTTTTACCGTTCCTTTTTTTTCTTCGGCGCAATCTATGCTCCTTTAGATAAAGTACCCAAACACGCGCTCGGAATTATCGTGGGCTTTATGTTGCGCCCAGCCTAAGTCTTAAATTCAGCTGTAAGTTCAACCTAGTTCGGCTGGATACCGATTTTTTTTATAGTGCGACAGTGCAGCAGATTGTCGCACTAATTTCTACGTACACTTTTTTGTAAAATAGAGATAGTAGTAATAAAGCTCGATTCTTAGATTTTTAATAGATATTTCAACAGAGAAAAGTAGAAATTATTTTGCTGTTAGAGCAGCAAGAATCGGTCAAGTTTCAGTATTAGCTCGGCAGACATTTTTACTTGAAGCGACATAGCTTGGAAAAAAAGAATTCTTTTTGATATGAACGAAGTTTTTTCGTCAAGGGGAATCAATATACTTTCATAATTCTTCTTTACGGAAAAGACTTCCCAAGATTAGCGATTTCATTTCTGAGTCAGTATATGAGGGTCGTCTTTACTATCATCCCCGCACCAGTTTGCACCAAATAAAGGTAAATGAGCCAAAAATTTTCAAGGAGGGAACTGGGCTTTACTATAATATAGATGTCTGCTTCCCTCGCCGCATTAATTTCGCCACAAGCTTATGACGTTTGCTTCTCATATTTACCAATTTCCACACCTCGAAACCGCAAATATTTATAGAGGGTAGCTTTAGAAATATCTAAATCTTTGGCAATTTGGTTAACGGGCATTCCCTCCTCGTAATAAGACTGGGCAATACGGGCTTTTCTTTGAGCATCTTCAGATAGTCCTGGTTTGCGTCCGCCAACTCTCCCTCTGGCTCTAGCAGCAGCCAAACCTGCATTAGTACGCTCGCGAATTATTTCCCTTTCAAATTCTGCTAGAGAGGCAAAAATATTAAACACCAATCTCCCCTGAGCTGTAGTAGTATCAATTGGATCGTTGAGACTCCTCAAGCCAATATTTCTTTCATTGAGTTCTGCTACTAATTCAACTAAGTGCTTAAGCGATCGCCCTAAACGATCTAATTTCCAAATTACAATTACATCTTTTGGTCGCGCTTCTTTTAAAATTTCATCTAAGCCAGGACGAGCAGTTTTTGCTCCACTGACGGTATCGGTAAAAAATCTTTTGCATCCATGCAAACGCAGAGCATCGAGTTGTAAATCTAAATTCTGATCTTTTGTACTAACGCGAGCGTAACCAAGAAGCATTTTGGAGAAAATTGTTTGCTAAACTCATCAACTTCAAACAATACTATACTTTGATTAGCTAAACCAGAATAATGAACTTTTACTAAAGATTGGGATGACGGAAATTAAGGCGATCGCCAGATTTGGATCAAAGCGATCGCATTCCCTTAAAAAGTTCAATTTAACGACCGTTAAACTGAACTTTTGAAATCCTATTCAGCAATTTATGCTAATCTAAAGTCAAGCACAACAAATATGTTGTGTACAATATTTTGATGATGAAATTATTTTTGTATGCTGCCCCAATTTGACGAGAGGGGTTTTCTCCCACCTGGAATTTATGAAATAACTTGGACTGAATTAAAAAATCGTTTTGGCTTCAATCCTCACAGACAAAATATACTGCTTGGCTTGTCAGCTATTCTAAAACTATTGGGAAAAGCTAACTGTCAAAGAGTTTATCTGGGTGGCAGCTTGATTAGCAATAAAGAATATCCAAATGATTTCGATGGTTGTTATGACGATATGAGTATAGATTACGATTTACTAGATTCTATATTTGATGAAGATCTAAGCATTCAACAGGACAGATTTGGTGGAGAATTATTAGCAGATCCAACTTTTCAAGGATTCTTTCAAACAGATAGAGATGGTAATCCAAGAGGAATTGTGGCAATCGACCCTACAGAACTCATTAAATAGTGGAAGAAAACAATGATTCAAAACCAACATCAGTATCAGGTAACTCAGAATAAGCTAAAAGATTTAGAAGAAGGTTTAGTCGAACTAGAAGAAATAAAGGATACTTTGCACCCGCGCCAGTTTTCAGGGCGTAAAAATGGTTTAGTCAGGAATATTGATATTCTACGGCAAGAGATTGCTGAATATGAAAGTTTGAAACAACAGCAGACATCAATTAAAATCAAATCAATCCAAGATTTACCCCTAGCATTAATTAGAGCTAGGATTGCTATGGGAATGACTCAAAAAGAGCTAGCAGATTTGATGGGAGTTAAAGAGCAACAGGTACAAAGGGATGAAGCTAATCAATATAACTCTGCGGGATTTCGTCGTATAGCAGAAGTGGCAGATGCGTTGAAAATTCAAATTCAAGAGACTAATATTTTATTGTTGGATCGCTAGTATTAAAGATGCTTGTCTAATTTCAAAACCAAAATAATACAAATTATAGCCAGCAATGATAGCTATATTTGGTGTTTGTTTAGCAACGGGGAAATTTTGGTCGGCAAGGAAAATTAAAGTGCTGAAAGCTTTATATATAAAGGATTTTAACTTTAGAAATCAAACCTTACTGCGATCGCTAAATATACAAGACGAGCATCTTGAGTTAGTGTCCCACTTTTAACTTTTACTGGGACAGTTTTTTCCAAAACTATTGCTAAATAGTCGTTACAGGCACTTTGAAAAGTATTTTCCAATCATCGAAAGTGGGACAGGTATCATTTAAAAATCTCTTAGCGACCAAAATTTCTCGTCTACTATACCAAAGCCTATTTTGGCAATAAAAAAGATTTATTATCAATAAAAATAAGTCGTAACTTATGCGATCGCTTTTAGAAGACCATTATAAAAACTGAGAAGAATATTCAGCTATTCAAGTCAGTCGGCAAAGCGAATCGGGCGTGCGACAAGGTATTAGATATCTCAAACATTGTCTTACCGAGCCATCGCAGCCCGACGACTGGCAACTATCTATTGATCTAAATCATCTTCTAAATCAGACCACTCCTACTGAATACTCTGTTCACTGCGATCAGTAGGTAAGTCTAGTAATGGTACAAATTTCTTAGCACGAACAGTAAACCTTCTTGGCTTTAACTTAATCGGAGCGCAATATTGAGCGATCTTCAGATAGCCTCGAAGATCTGGTAAGTTAGCCAATTGATCGGGCATCACAGCATAACCTTCCCGTAGCTGTTCGTTGAGAGTCACAGTTTTACCATTACCACTCCTACTAGTATGGCGCGAACGACTCTGATTTTCTGCTGTGTGATGATACTCTTGTCTGCCAATAACCTTTGCCATTGTTTCTGCTGTTTGAGGATCGGCACAGCCTAAAATAAGCTTAGTTTTAGTTCCCTGTAGAATAGTCCGTGTCTGTTGCTGCCCGTATTTATCGACTATCTGAGCCTCGGTCTGAGTACCCAAAATAGGACACCCCTTAAATTTACGGCTTTCACTCAGTAAACGGTCAAGACTAGGAAGCTTATTTAATGCACCCAATTCATCAATGATAATTGCCGTCTTCATAGTTCGATATTCGTTGGATAGCAACCCTTTGAGCATCAACTCGAAAATCAAGCTATGAAGTGGTCTTAGCAATTCAGACTCGTCTTCTCTTAAGGTAACGAAGATCCAACTAGGACTATCGCTTTTACCCCATTCATAAAAACTAAGGGCTTTAGCTTTATTGCTCGGCTGAGTTAGGCAAGCGTAGAACTGACAGTAATTGGAAGCAGTAGACAGTACCGAAGTAGCTGCTCTTTCTTCTCCCAAATATCTAGTAGCTAAAGTTCCTGAAATAAATGAACTTAAAGTTTTAGTGTCACTTTTTAATAGCTCCCATAGTTCCTGATTACTTTTAGTCTGGCGAAACAACTCTGCCATTACCGCCCTGCCTGCATTAGAGAAAAAAGGTTCTTTTTCCGATTCTTGAGGAATTAAAGCTGCTGCCATAGTTTCGGGTCTAGCTGCCTCATGAACGTGACTCCAGTGAACAGAGCGAGCATCAAAGGGATTAAAAATAAAATCTCTTCTGGGGTCGTAGAATTTCTCTAACATCTCCCCATTGCGATCGAAGATGATGGCGCGGAAATCTGTTCTTTTGCTGATGATATCTGTCATCTGGCTGATAGCCTGAGTTTTACCAGTCCCAGGAGAACCAAACATAAAAAAGCCACGATTTTCTAATTTGGCTGGAATTGATAGACCTGCAATTTTTAATTGAGGTTGTTTCTTCAGCCTTGGCTGTTTTTTTAGTATGGCTTGGAGTTGACGAGTCGGTATTACCTTTGCTCCTCGCAGCACATTATGATTGTGCTGTCTGAGTTTATCATTGGGCTTAAGCAGTAGGAAGAACGCGATGAAAGTAATAATGAAGCTAGCAGAGATTAATTTAAAATAGCCAAATTTATCCACTAGCTTCTCTAACACATAAGGCAAAATTACCACTGGATGCTCGATCAGAAATAGAGCAGCCTCCGTATTGTTCATCCCCCACTGAATTAATAGAAGTATGGCAATGGCAATGAGTATTCCTACTAAAGAAGAATTATCGTTATTTTTAGCTTTCATTATCTACCGATTGTTAGTGATTGAGTTTGAATGCGATCTCGATCGAGGTGCTGCTGCATCTCATTATTTCTGGCTTGAATTTGGCGATCTATTTCAGTGGCAGTAAAAGTATTTTTGGCTGTAGAGTTATCTCGATTAAAGACAAGTTCTTTTCCCTGCTGGGTAATAGTTAAAGAGTTTTTGTCTCGTTTAATTTCTGTTCCATCTAGTGACTTGTAGCTTTTTAGATGGAGATTATTTCGATCTAGCACTCCTTGGCTCTCTACTAGATACTTAGCCGCAACGAGTAATTTGAACTCTTGTTCTCTCGTCGGTAATGTTGATAATTGTCGGTCGAGTTTTTGTTTCATAATTAGGCTAAGGGCATTTTCCTGTCCTCGTGATTTTTCGATTGATAATCCCAAAGCTTTGGTGCTGGCGGTGTAGACTTTGAACTCCTGTTTGGCTCTTGAGGCTGCGACATAAAAACTCTCTTTTCCGACTGTGAGAGAAGATCCCGAACCCGCAGCATAGATACAGTAGTTGGAAGTTTTCCCCTGACTGCTGTGGACGGTATCTACATAGCGATAGTCGGAATAAAGCAGAGCATCGGGATCAACTGTCTGAGTTTTTCCTTTAGTCTTTATTTGAATTTGTCCACGCTTATCAAAACCCGACACCTCAAATTGCTGCCCATTGATTTGCTTTTTGCCATTTCGATAATGGTTGCGAGTAAACCTCATCTGTTCCCCTGGACGAAGCTCGCGAGTCTGAGATCGAAATACGGCACGCTCTTTGTATGTATTGAGTTCCAAACTCTGTTGATTACCATGACTATCTCTAAGAGTTAGCATCCTGTTTCTGTTATCTATGGCATCAACTCGGTAGTACAAGTCTTTATTAAACCTTGCTGTAGTGTGACCAAACTTGATTACGTCTCCCACTTCATAACTGCTGACTTGAGTCAGACTAAACTTATCTAGATCTTTGGGCTTGAGTATGCTTATTTGTTGCGATTCCCGACTCAACTTACCTCGCTCGATTAACTCTTGTCGTAACTGTTTGGTAATGACTTCTTTTTCCTTATTTGTTCCAGCGAGAATCAACGTCTGTGTCTGAGTTTTATCATCCCTGGCTAAGAAGTCATTAACTACTGCCTTTAATCTGAGACTATCGATGGGTAACTGTTTGATGCTGCCTTGTTCCTTGAGCTTTTGATACCCCTGCTGGATCTTTCCTGCTGATAATAGATCGACTACTTCTTTTAGCTGGAGGTTCTGCTGCCTAACATTTTTATCGATTCTAATTGTTGGTAGTTGGGCTTTTTCTTGAAGCAGTTTAAAAGGTGAGCCTGCTTGTACCGCAGCCAGTTGTTTTGTATCGCCGATTAAAAGTATACGAGAGTTTGTTTGTATACCTCTTTCTAGCAGGTCTTTCATTTGAGTACTGCTAATCATTCCCGCTTCGTCCACGACTATTAGTTCGTTCTTGGGTAGAGACTTTATCGGAATGTTTAGATAAGCATCAAGAGTTTGACAGTTAAGATCTACACCTTTATATAGTTCCCCCGCAGCAGCAGCACTAGGAGCTAGACCCCGCATCTTAGTTTTTGAAGAAACAGTTTCTTTTAAAGCTTTGACAGTATAGGTTTTACCTACTCCCGCATCACCCTGACAGAGCATTACACCATCGCGATTATTTACAAAATGCTTCAAAGCAGCAGATTGGGCTTTGTTTAGTCCTAGTTTTTGGGCTTGTTGATGAGCGACTTCTGTATTTGCTAACGGACTATATTTGTCTTTGCCATTTTGAGCCTGACTTATTATTCTTTTTTCTCTGTCGATCGCAGCGACGGTAGTTAGTCTTCCGTCTTCCGTCCTGAGTAGATTTTGACTGCCATCTATTTCATTTTCTAAATCTTTGAGGTTATAGTTTCCTTGAGATTGTCGCAGTGCTTCTCTGAGGAGTATGTGTCTGGGAAAAGCGACCTGTCTTTCGCTGACTACTTCCGTCGCTTCAGTTATTAACTTACTTTTATCTTGTGAATTAATAACCTGCTGATATTGATGATTTACTTCAGGATGTCTGATACCTAACTGTTTTGCTCTCTGATACCATATCTGCTTTAGTTCTTTTCTTGCTGATTCTGCCTGATATACTTTACTCTTACGGGTTGAGGTGCAGGCTCTAGCTTTGGATGCTGCACTAGCTTGATGTCCAACAGCCTTTTCTATTTCTTGTTGGCGAGTGCTAAATTCTTTCAACTGTAATTGACTATAGCCTCTAACATCAAAAGTTCCGTCGCGATTCCAATCCAACTCATATCCCAAAGTCTGTAGCCTTTGACCAAGCTCATGATGGTAGACCATACCAATCGTCATCTTTTGCTGGTAAAACTCTCGATTGTCTATTGATCGCCATTTACCATCACGAGCTTGTGCCTGATTAAAAACTACACAATGGCTATGGAGTTGAGGATCTAGGTTGCGATTGTCGTCGTGTTGAAAGACAGCAAATAGAGCGTTGTCTGTTTGAATGTGATTGACTCCTCCTTTACCCGTTCTGGTAAAAATGCAGTTCTGCTCTACATAGTCGAGAGTAGTTTTGACTGCTTGTTGGTGAGCTTCGATTACGGCTCTATCTTCTTTTACTAAACCGAGTAGAGTTACTGATTTAGGAGCGGAGAGGGTGAGATCTCTGCCTGGGTTATACTTTTTGCCTGATTGCCTTTGACGTAAGGGATTACCTTGAGTATCTAATCCCCGATAGGCATTGTTATATTCTTCGATTGAGACTTGACCATCAAGACTAAGTATTTCTGCACCTCGTCCATACCATTGACTATTAGTCAGTCCTTGGTTTTTGGTGTAGTAATTGTCAGTCGCATAGTCGTTTACCTTGGCGTAGAGTCTACCAATTGAGCAAACCATGGAAAATTATTTTACTTGTTTAATCTGTTTTGATAGTGACATTTTTTGTTTTTTAAAACCACTGTCAAAAATTAAATTTACATATCTTAAGTATTATGTCATTACCCAATAATAACATATCTTAAAATTGTCATTATTAGGTAATGACATATCAATTTTTTAAACACAAAACTTAATTTTTAACTATTTGTTTAAAAAACAGAGAAAGTTTATTTTGTAACCACAAAGGGTGCATCAGGTGTGGGATTAAAATGCGTATAAATTGACTAGTTGGATTATAGACTTATCTCACTGAAAGTGAATCTTTTTTATCCAAACAAATAATTTGAGTGAGAGAAATAATGGCAGAATAGAGAAGGAAGTCGAGCAACAAATAGATATGAATCAGTCGGAATTAAGTCCCTTAGAGAAAGCAATCGCTCGTAAGATTGATAAGACTAAAGACAAGGCATCAAAACCAGGATATTTGAGAACATTAGTTGCTAAGTTGCACTTGAGGATTGAGGCAGCTTTGGCTAGAGGATGCGAATATGATGACTTGGCTGAATCGATAACTGAAAGTGGAGTCAAGATTAGTACGGCTACGTTGAAGCAGTATCACACTGAGTATCGTCGTTCTTTAGACGAAGAGGCACAGGAAAAACCTAATACCGTTAGCTCAATATTGCCTCCAAAACAGCCAAAAGAAATTAGAGAAGAAGCTAAGACTGAGACAAATGAACCAGATAGAAAGCAATCGGCAGTAGATAAGTTATTTGCGAGTAAATAAATCATCATGGTCAAAGTCAAAGAAGACAAGACAGAATCAACATCTAAATTGATTGCCACTCGTCCAGGTATTCAGATATCTAACTGTAAGAAAGGCGGTGTAGGTAAGACACTACTATCTAAATTAAAGGCTGCTTACTGTTTAGAATCAGACTTAGATTTTTATGCGGTTGATGCAGATAGACAGGAAAGTTTTTTGAAAGCTTATCCTGAGTTTGCCCTACCTACTCGCTTTAGTGAGTTAGATCGGAATCTGAAGATACCCGATCGCATTTTGGATTTGGCATTAGAGAAATTAGTGTTAGTTGATTTGCCAGGAAATGTGGAAGAGGCATTTAATCATTGGCTAACTGCTAGCGATATTTTAGAAGCCTCAAAGGACTTAAATGTAGAGATTCAGAATTGGTATGTGCTGGATGATTCGACTGAATGCTATGAAGGGTTTTTGAGAACGCTAGAGTTTGTTGAAGATAATGCGACTCATATATTAGTGAGGAATTTGGGTAGATATGAGGACTGGGAAAGCTTTGACCAGTTTGTTACTCCTGAATTAATTGCTGAATATAAGTTGAAGATTATCGATCTACCGAAGTTGAGGTTAGATACTGCCACAACTGTATATAAGAATGCTCTGAGTTTTACTGAAGCAAGAAGATATTCAGAGTTTAGTACGGCTCAGTTGGCAGGGTTAAGAGGCTATATGCGACGAGTATACGGCGTGCTTGATGATGCTGGTTTTAATGTTGAAAATCTGAGGTTGGAAGGATGACTTATTTAAAGAAGCAAGCCTTACCTCAGCAGCAGAATGAGCTACGAAAGTTAATCGATGAACAGCTTAAAAATTAAGAGCCTGAGATTCGTAAGCGAGTATATCAGTGGCTTCTGGACAATCAATACTTTGTTGATAACGAGTTATTTGATTTTTATTTCTGTGTGGCGCAGAATATCGCTGCCGTTGAGGTGTTGGGTGCTTCAGGAGAAAAAATAGTCAAGGCAAAGATAGAGTTGGAAGAATCGGTAGAAGTTTATACAACCCAGATAGTTGATACTTCTAATTGGATTAGTGAAAAATTGTCGGGTCAGTTAACTAGCATCCAACAGAATCAACAGAAATTAGATACTAAACTAATTGAAGTCTTGTCAGGATTGAGCAGAGAGCATAATAATCTCAAAACTGTCTCGACTGGATTGGTGAACTCAACTTCGGTTTTGCTGAAGAAGCAGCAACAATTGGTGATTCAGACTGAAACAGCTATTAAGCACACTCGTCAAAGCGTTGTGACTGCTTGGGTCCTTCCAACCTTAACAATACTAGGGTGCATAGGTATATTACTTCTCATCAATAAATAACCAAACCAAAACTTCCTCTGATGTCGCTGCGCTTAAATCAAACGGAGTATATAAATATCTGAGATCGAAAATAAATATTGAACGCCTTCGGTAGGTTAATTTGTCTTAACTTATTGGCACTGAATACAACAAAAATACCTAATCTAGGTGATAATCAAATTGTCTTGTACCCTCAAAACACAAAAACGCCCCGATTACCCGACCAAGGTTAAGGCGCTTTTGCATTTGTTCAAGTTCAAGACAGACCATAATTTGGTGCTGATGTCTCTGTTTGGAATGACCGAAAAAGTTTTCGTCTCCCATTTATATCATATCAATCTCTTAGCCAACAGTACAAAAAATCAGAATGGAAATAAGATTTCTTAAAAACTGATATTTTACTTCGTTTACTCCCACATACCTTGTAAGTAAACCACTGTCTTTGTTTAACGCAAATCTACTGGCTGAGAAATTTGAGAGATAAATCTTAGAATCTTACCAAAAAAATTAAATTATGTGTCTGTCTTGAGCTTGTTCCTTAAACCACCATTAAGTAACATAGCTCATGCTCAATGTAATTCAATCCGTCAACGTTCAGTCAAAATTCAACGGTAAAGTTAATCGTCTCTACAAAAAACACGTTGAAGAGCTAATTATCAAACGAGCATTAAACCCTGACTGGGTAAAAGCAAGCTGTAGCTCAATAAATATTGCAGAAGCTACAGAGGTACTAGGATATCTCGCCAAATCTCCAGGAATTCTGATTGAAGGTGCTAACGGTCAATATCAATTCAAACCTGACAAACCCTGGGCTGACAAGCAGGGTAAAAAAGCCCCGAAATATCGCACAGCAGCAGGTGATGAATACGATGCAATATTACCAAATCATTCAACAGATCCTAATTACTGGTTAGATACTGAGAAATTAAAAGAACGTTGTTATCAAATCAACGGACATCCAATGTTAGTGATAACCGAGGGTGGCTTGAAAGCGATCGCTCCTTGTTCTCATGGCATTCCCACTCTTGCCTTACTTGGGGTGGAAATGGGTTTAACGAACAGTAAGCAAGACCCTCAAAGAAGGCGTTATTTAGTGCCAGAGCTTGAAAATTTCGCCAAAAAAGGGTTTGGGTTCATCTTAGGCTTTGACTGCGATACTTACACTAAAAAACCTGTAATTCAGGCATTAATCAAACTAGCTACTCAATTAGAAAAGTTTGACGCTCCTGTATATATTTTACCTAAGTGGAACGAATCGGAGGGCAAAGGTATCGACGACTATATTCAGAACCAGGGAATTGAAGAATTTCGCAAAAAGCTGTTATCTCAAACCGTTAGCTTTAACGATTGGTTGAGCGAATACGGTGAGGATGCTTTCGATAAAAGACCTCCCAAGGCAGATGTCATTGGCGCACAGTTAGCCGAGCAGTATCGAGATTACTGGGTTTACTGTGACGAACTCAAAACATGGCTTGCTTATGGACTAAAAGCACAGGGCATTTGGACGACTGTTAGTAAGCAGTATTTAGCAGCAGAAGTTCATGCCATTCTCAAAGCCAGAAATATCGTTGGCTATGGAACTAATTCTTATATTCAAAATATCTTAGGTGCTTTAGAGCGAGAATTATTCATCAGAGAATGGCACGAGAAGTCATCTATCGATTGGCTACCCTTCCGTAATGGAGTTTTAGAATTAGCAACCAACAAGCTGCACGAACACAGTCCAGGGTTTAGATTTACCTGGCAATTGCCACGAGACTATACCGTCGTCGAAACGGGCTGGAGAAATATCGATACTTGGCTAGACCAAGCTACCAGGGACAATGCCGAACACAAGCAATTATTAATTTGCTTTGCTGCTGCGGTACTGCGTGGTCGCAATGACTTACAGAAATTTCTGCACCTAATTGGTGGTGGTGGTAGTGGTAAATCTACCTTTACTACTCTTTTGACGGCTCTCGTGGGCGAAGAAAATACCGCCACGCTGAATTTACCAGATTTAGAAGACAAACACGAAATAGCCCGTATTTTTGGCAAACGCTTGGTGGTTCTACCAGACCAAGATAAAGCACCAAAGAAGATGAGTAATTTCAAACGTCTGACTGGTCAGGACAGACTATCTGGTCGAAGACTGTTTGAAAATGGATTTGAGTTTGTTTTTTCTGGATTAACTGTAGTTACTTCTAACTTTCCCATCTTCCATACCAACGTGGGTAGCTGGCTAACTCGTAGAGTCAGTATGATTCCTTTTGAATATCAATGTCCCAGTCATCAAAAGCGAGACTTGATGAAGGATTTTGCTTCCGAGTTAGGCGCATTTACTAGCTATCTTCTAAGCATTGATAATAGTCAGATAGATGCTACCTTCAAAGGTTTGAGTAAAGATGGACAATCTCTCTCGTCCACGGTCTGGGAATCCCAAATAAGAAGTGATGGGCTAGCTGCTTGGGTTAATGATTGGGTCATCGCCGATAGCGATTCTAAGGTAAAAATAGGCAGCAATCGCAAAGAGTGGGTGAGCGATGAGGAATATAATTCTTCTCAATCTACTCTATACGGTAGTTACTCTTACTACTGTCAACGTTCTGGTCGTTCGGCTAAATCTCCCCAGAATTTCTCTGCCGAACTATTAGAGCTAGTTAATCGTACCCTTGGCTGGCAAGCAGAAAAAGCTAGGGTCAAAATTAACGGTCAAACTGCCAGGGTAATTAAAGGATTAAAACTACGTTCGAGGTTTGATAATCGACCGACAGTTGAAGAGATTTTAGAGGGTGACAGCCTGAGTGACAACCAAGGGGACAACCAAGGGGACAACTCAAAAGCACCACCAGATATAGAAAGTGACCAGGGTGACAACCTAAAATTAGATTTAGAAGAAAATAAAAACAACTTCTTACCTCCTTGTGACAGTCCGCCAAGTGTCACATATTCTAAAGAAGTTGTAGATAATATTAGTTTCAACGCTAACGAGGTTGTCACCCCTGTCACCAATCAGGTACAGCAAGGGTTAAAACCTGTCACCGAAGCTGTCGCCGAAGCTGTCACCGAAGCTGTCACCGAAGCTGTCACCGAAGCTGTCACCGAAGCTGTCACCCCAATTAATTGGCAATCTTATCCATATCAAAGCAAAGATATCTTGACTCTTAAAGCTAGAGCTAACAAGGTTAAAGAAAGAGCCTTAGGCTGTACTACCCAAAACGAACTGATTTCTCTTTATGCTGAAGGGAAAGTAAGTAAAGCTGAAATCGAATGGTTGAAGTCTAATTTACTGACGCAGTACGAACGCGAGCATTTGGAAAAGGTAAAAACTACTAGACAAACCAATTTGTTCAGCCAAAGCCATAAAGATCGAACCGAACAAAACAAAAAACTAAATCTAGAATCTTTAAAAGAGCAAATAGGTACTGAAGCGAAACGAGTTGGTTGGAGTAAGCAAACAGCGATCGGCTATATAAAAACTAAATACTCTGTTAGTCACCGTCGAGATCTGACTATTGAGCAATCAATCGAACTCAAAGATTATCTTTGCGGATTGGCAACTAAAAAACCAGAGGAGAATTTTGATGAAACAAATTAGCAATCGCAAGCAATCAGTATCGTATCTATATTATTTTCTGGTTGGCTTATCTTTAGTTGCCGAACCGTTTTTTCTTAAACTAATTTTCGCGACTTATCTGCCAGGCTTTTACTATAGTGCGCTTACAACTCCTATTGGCGTGGTTCTAGCGGTAGTTGGTCTTCAAAAGTTACAAAAGGCTAACGGTAACACTACTATTAGGCAAACTATTGCTGCTATTCGCCAGGATTACGCCAATCTCTTAGATCCTGAGTTCAGAAAAATCGTTTTATCTCGCTATGAGATTGATTTTAAGACCTTATTTAATTCGCTAAAAAGTATCCATTCCCAAGAACCAGCCGTTCATAAACATTCAAAAAAAGCTCGTGAACATTTTTATATATTTAGCATTTTTGCTACTGTTTTCTTTTCCTGTACCTTTTGCTTATTCGTAGTTAATCTTTCTCGCTGGGGATGGTTTGAAACAGGTTTTACTTCTACCTTTTACCTCTTTTTGATTTGTTTGACTGGCATCGCTTATTTACCAGCAGTTATAAGTTCAACTAAACAGCTAAAAAACGCAAAAATAAGTGAAGCAGACTTAAAAGAACTTCTAAAAATGTTAAGAGAAGAATTAAGAGATTGGCAGTTTGAATCTAGAAAAGTATTTCCCACCGCTAATTTAACGGCAAAGGGCAATAATATTGACAGAGATATTGACGTACTAGGAATTTCACCAGATGATAACTACTTTATAATTGATTTAAAAAGCCATATAGGAGATGTTTTTTGGATTTCTAGAGTGAAAAATCTTCGTCGTCAATTTGGAAGAAATACCGAATCTATACCTTTTGAAAAAGACTTTTTCAATCAATTACACGGAGGAGCTAAACGAGTACAAGATTTTTATAAGCTATCAAGAGAACCAGACAAAATTCTATTATTTTGGCGAGCTATGGTTAAGATTAATAAAAGTAATCGAATTAAACGAGGAGTTTTAATTTCTAATAAAGAGATGTTAGTTAGAGATTTGAAAAAGCGCGATCTTCAGTTGGCAAAAAGAAGATTGAGGAGTAGTAATAGCAATCATACTATCCATTCCTAAAAATTTTCATGTTCGGGACGAGTTGGATTTTGCATCGCTTCCAAATTGTTTTACCTCTTTGTATAATTTTCAGACCTTAAAGGCAATCGCATACCAGCCCTTGTAATGTTAATCCTGGTAAATGAGATAATAAAATTAAAAAGGAAGCCTCCCGACTGGACATCTGTGAAGCTTCCCTTAGTTTAAAACCTATCAAGATTATACCAATGACTAACCCGAACGGAAATAATAGCAATCGCCTAGATAGAATTGAACAGCTATTCGAGCAAAATGAAATTAGACTGGGGCGAATGATTCTCCAGCAAGAATCAGATAATCGAAGAATGCTAGCTATTGAACGTACCATTCAAGCCATGTTAGAGCAAAGAGCTACAGATAAGCTCGAACATGACGAGAGGATGCGATTCTCAGAAGAGAGAGTACGTCTGTCTGAAGAAAGAATAAATCGCTTAGAAGATGTTGCGGTTAAATTGGCAAACATCGAAGAAGCGATGCAGCGCGGTCTTAGGGGTTTCCCCCATGAGCGACTGCATCAAGAAGCCCAAAACAGAATGTTAGGCAGTATAGATGAAGACCGCCCTACGGTTCTGAGAAGGTTAATGACGATCGAGAATAAAGTCGATTCTTTGATTCAACGAGATCGCGAAGCGTAATCGCGCCTTGTTTAAAAGAGGGTAGGTAGTTTTTAAAACCTACTCACTCTTATTGAAGAATTCACTCTATTTAAGTAGCGATTTTAATATATGTGTACTGTTTTAGCTTCAATTGAATTCAACAAAATGTCTTGGTTTATTGCGTCATGAATACTAATGCTCTTACTCGTACTTCTTGCGATCGCGATTTTATCTACCTTTGGTTGGGAGATAAAAGTAAGACTACCCAGGTGAGTTACAGCAGCATTGTAACGGGCTTTTTTGATTTCATCAACAAGCCTTTATGCGAAGTCGCGATCGAGGATTTGCAGCTATGGCATAGGCGACTCCAACTAACAGATAAGCCCTCTACCGTTGCTAATAAAATTAGGGCGATTAAGTCTTTATTTAGCTATGGGGTTAAGGTTGGGTATTTAGAAATTAATGTCGGCAGCTATATTAAATGCCCCAAAGTCAAGGAAAAATTAGCTCAACGGATATTATCGGAAGAGGACTGTTTAAAGTTGATCCAAGCAGCAAAAAGCGATCGCGATCGGGCAATGTTATGTCTGATGTACGGCTGTGGTTTGAGGGTATCGGAGGTGTGTGCTTTAACCTGGGATGACTTACAGCCGTTAGGTGACGGGGGTAAGTGTAATGTGTTTGGTAAAGGTGCTAAAACCCGCGTGGTGTTAGTTCCCAGTTCTGTCTGGCAATTGATGATGAAGCAACCCAAACTGATAAATGCAGTGTTTGTTTCCCGAACTGGTAGACCTTTAGAAAGAACGATGATTTTTAGGATAGTTAAGGCTTGTGCCAAACGCGCAGAGGTATCTCAAAAAGCCTCCTGTCATTGGTTGAGACATTCCCACGCTTCCCATGCCATTGAATCGGGCTGTAATTTAAGACTGCTACAGAAATCCCTCGGACATAGTAAGTTAGAGACAACAGAACGGTATCTTCATATCAATCCTGAGAGTGGTTCTTCTCAGTTTATTAATATCTAATGACTAAAGGTTCGCCCCAAACACCTATGAAAAAATTTGCGTTTGTTAATGATGCAGCCGAACGAGAATACAAGGCTTTACCCACGGGAGTTCAAAAAGATTTTGGCGTTAGCTTGAGTGCCATTCAAAAAGATGAAACTCCATTTTTAACCATAAGGTCATTGAGTAGTATTGGAGCGGGAGTAATCGAGTTGAAAATCGATGGCAGTCCTGCTTTTAGATGTGTGTATATTGCCAAATATTTAGATACTGTAGTGGTTTTACACTCTTTTACCAAAACTACCAACGGGGTAGACAGACAAGCTATGAAGACTGCCAAACAAAGATATAAAGAGCTAATGGCAGAAGTAGCAAAAGCCAAAAAATCTTAACTAAACAGAGGTAGCTACCCGCTCAATTAAAATTGAGGCTTCATTATTATTTTTACTGACAAAACTGGATTTAAAGCCTAAATCGTCGAGCATTGAGATTAAAGCATCTATAGTGAATTTATCGATTTTGCCCCTCATTAAATCAGAAACCCTTGGCTGGTCAACACCTAATACCTTAGATGCTTCAAGCTGCGTCCAGCCAGAGCTTTCAATGATATTGCGAATCATGATGGTCATCTCCGTTTTCAGCACGGATTTACTGGCTTCTTTGGGAGTCTCGAACGCATGAAATGGAGTGGGGTAAAAATTAAGTGCCATGACTAATATATAAAATTTTATATATTTGATATTCAACATTATGACACAGTAATTACTCAACTTTAGGAATTGCTGATTTGTACGCTCCGTCACTTTTGTTAGAGATCGCCATATCCACGCTATAAATCATTACATAATGATTTATAGCTAACTGTATATCATTATTAAATTAAAACCATATATCAGTATTGACTTCAATCATACTGTCAGTTAAAACTGACGTGCTGTTAGCATTCGATAAAGATGTAATGACAAAGATAATAACTCTCTGTACCACCAAGGGAGGAACGAGCAAAACATCCTTAACTGCCAGTTTGCTATCTCACTGGCATAGTAAAAAAAGGCGTGTTGCTGCGGTAGATGCCGACCCAAACTGCAATCTGACTCGTTGGCTTGATAAAGGTACTCTTACGGATATTCCCCACGTAGCAGAAACAAATGAGGGGGAAATTATCGAAGCAGTAGAAAATATTTCTAGCGATCGCGATATCGTCTTAGTAGATGTGGCAGGTTTTGGCAATCAATCAATGGTCTATGCCATCGGTATCTCTTCTTTTGTGATTATTCCTTGCCGACCTTCTGAAGATGATGTTTTAGAAGCACTTAAAACTAAACAGGTAGTTACCAACGCAGCTAAACTCACCCGTAGGGAGATTCCTTATAAAGTGGTGTTGACTCAGGTAAAAGCAGGTACGTTAGTAGTCAATCATACTCTCAAACAGTTTGAAGCTTTTCATGTCCCCTTATTTGATACGGCGATCGCTTCTCGCACCATCTATCAAACCTCTAGATTTAGTGGGGAAACTCCCATTACTGCCGAACCTCAAGGTAAAGCAGCCAAAGAAATAAAAGCCCTGGCAAAAGAGATAGAAGTACAGTTAGGCTTATAGCCTTAAATACTTTTAACTGTATGTAATGATGTGTAGATATAAAGAGGAAATGATATGAGTAAAATCAAGAAGGGACTAGGAGATATTGATACCTCGGCATTAGGAGATTTCGCAGCCGAAAACTTTCCCAAAACTCAACCTGCAAAAAGTAAATTGAATAAAGAAAAACCTGAAAAGGATGTAACTATTACCCTGAGAATTCCCCCTAGAATCGCTAAAGACTTAAGAATTAAAGCAGCTACCGCCGACAAAACCCAACGAGAATTTATCTTAGAGGGGTTAAAAAAAATGGGTATCGATGTCAAAGATGAAGATATAGCCGACCGCCGTAAAAGTTAAATAAACTGCTTGAGAACAATGGGAAACCGTGTTGATTTATTTACTACGTAAGAAAGTAACTTAAAAAGCCTTACAACCTCTAATTACTGTTAATTAATCACCAACCGTTTCTCATTAATGTGTCGATACTCCTGCGAGATAGTACTCTAGCGCAGTTGCGCCATTCGTCTTCTTCTGCGTCGAGGTTGGTATTGTATCGAATATCAAATCCGTTAACCCGCTTTTGAGCATCAATATACTCGTCTAACTTTTCGTCCAAAGTTTCAATTTGCTCGATCCACTCATCCTCGATTGTATCTGGAAGGGAACCAAAAATATCAAAGCGATCTTTCATACGAGTAGAAAGACGTTCGTAAATTTTCTCATCAACGGTATCTTGATATACCAGATTTAGCATATCTACAGTAGGACGAGTCTGACCGAAACGCTTGATTCGACCAATACGCTGCTCTAGACGGGTAGGATTCCAGGGGAGATCGACGTTAATCAACGTTCCTAACCGTTGAAGATTTAAACCTTCACAGGCAGCATCTGTAGCAACCATAATTCGGACGGACTGCTCTTCTACTAGGCGTTTAAGCGTTTCTCGTTCCGCGCTGTTTTTATCTTCCGAGCCTCGAAAGAGCGCGCTTTTCCCCGCTCCTGCATAGAGACCAATCAGGTGTTCTGGAAATAGAGTGGCAAGCTGCTCTGCTACCCAGGCAGCGGTATCGTAATATTGACTAAAAATGATACAGCCAAACTGAATCCAGTTTTCTCGAGCGAGATAGTGTTTTACAGCTTTTAGTTTTGGGTCTTCTCCCTGCATTCGCTCTAGAGCATCAATCAATTCCTGAAGGGTTTCTTGCTCCTCCACGGAAATCTCTATAGTTTGGTCGGTTTCGTATTCGCTTTCATCTTCGACCGTTTGCCCTTTAAGAATCTTACGAGCGGTATTCAAACCAGCCACACAACTAGAACAAAGACGCTGTTTTAGCAGGTTTTTCATGAATCCTGCTGCTTTAACCCGTTTCCCGTAAGCTTTACCAAAGGCATCAGCAGCTTCGTAGGCACGATCGAAGGCTTCGTCGGTTCTTAGTGCTCGCCGTTGAAACAGCACCGTAAAAGCGTTAGAATCCCTGCACTTTTCTCGGTTGGGATGGAGGTCTACTCCCACACGTTGAAGTAATTCACCATCCTCAAGCACTTTACGTTTACGAAGCACCACGTGACGAACAATAGGGTTGTGTCGCTGAAAGAAGCTCATGTTGGCTCTTTCGGTATCGAGAAGATCTTCTAGATCGTCGCGAACGGCTCGGGGTAGATCTACAACAGGGGTACTGACATCGAAGGCGCGGTCTCTGATGCCTAGTTCTCCCCTAATTTCGTGTATAACTCGCCTAAAGTCACTTTCCTGTGAAGATTCCAAAGGAGGTAAAGGACTTCGCAAAAACCGCCAAGCTGTTTCTAGCTCGTCAATTTTGTCTTCATCAGTTACGACTGGTACTACCTGCTCGGGATGATGCCAAGGGCTAAACTCATTGCCCAGCACAAAGCGACCATCGCCTTGGTGCAGAATTTGAAGCTGATCCCATAGGTCATCCACTTCAGTTTGAATTGGCGTAGCTGTTCCCAGTAAAACGTGTTTAGAACGACCAGCAGCATCGAGCATAAATTGCATTAATGTATTAGGTTGACCTGCATCCTTACCCATCCCCTGTTTTCGTCGTGATTTGTGAGATTCGTCCTGAATTAAGATTTCAAAATTGACCTGACTCAGTAACTCTCGTTCCCGACTGGGTTGGATAATCAATCCCGTAGAAATAATCCCGATCCGCAGAGGACATCGCACGATGTTTTCAGGTCCAGTAGGGGAGATAGCTCGTCCCCCTGGGTCAAGCCAGACTTTCTTTCTAGAGGACCAGCGAGCACAAGGAAGTCCCAGCTTATCTAGCATCTCTGTTTGCCACTGCTCGGTCAAAGTAGCGGGAGCGAAGATAGCAATGGGTCGTCGTCTTGCATTAGAGCCTCGCTGGGCGATCGCCTGTTCGTTTAATAGTGTCAGGGCAAGCGCGGCAGTTCCCAAAGAAAGGGTTTTGCCAAGCCCGACTTCATCGGCGATTAAAAGCCTTACAATCCCGTGCCAGCGAAGGTGTTTCATACACTCAGCTACAAAGGCTCTCTGCCAAGGCTGTAGAGAAAGACCTTCACGGTACATGGGAGACTCCACTAAGGCTGCTGGTGCTAGACTTTCATGGTGCGTATTATCGTCCTCTATCTGAATTTCGACTCTATGGGCGCGTCTTC
>JBCBWB010000053.1:0-29049 GCA_039817275.1 Cyanobacteria bacterium J06648_1
ATTCGAGCAACTTCATGAAAATTCTGTTGGTAGATGACGAAACTGAATTGAGCGATCCTTTAAGTCGAATTCTGTTGCAGGAAGGCTATCAGGTAGACGTTGCTAATGATGGTGCAGCAGGGATGAATTTAGCTTTAGAAAATCAATATGACCTGCTAATTCTCGACTGGATGTTGCCTCACAAGTCAGGGATTGAAATTTGCCGCGAAGTGCGATCGCATTTTCTGGCTACCCCAGTCCTATTTTTAACCGCCAAGGATACAGTCGATGATCGCGTCGATGGTTTGGATGCGGGAGCGGATGACTATCTCGTTAAACCTTTTGAACTACGGGAATTACTTGCCAGAGTTAGGGCATTACTGCGTCGTTCACCACTGGAAACTACTAATAGCGATCGCCTCAAAGTTGGAGATTTGGAATTGGATCTTGATAATCAGGTAGCGTATCGTCAGGATAAGGCGATCGATCTTTCAGAAAAAGAAATCAAGCTCTTGACCTATTTTATGCAGCATCCCGATCGACTTTTGACCCACGAGGAAATTTACAGCTATCTCTGGCAAGCTGATGAACAACCCAGCAGTAATGTTTTGGCGGCGTTGGTTAGATTATTGCGGCGCAAAATTGAAATCAAAAATCAAGCTCAATTGATTCATACTGTGTATGGTAAAGGCTACCGCTTTGGCACAAGCTGAACATCTGCTATTTTCATCAACTAAGATGCCGTTTTAGAGACTGTTCGTGGCGTTAGAGGGATCTCAGATTTTAATTTATATCTGTTGCATTCTGCTTTTTACTCCTCATCCCTTGAAAAGCCCTTGAGGACGCACTAAAAGAATCACGACCATGATCGCTAAAGCTACTCCCAGCTTATATTCCGAACCTAGCAAGGGAACACTCAACTCTTGAGCGATGCCGATAATAAATGCTCCTGCGATCGCTCCATAAACATTCCCAATTCCTCCGAGGATCACCGAGGCAAACATGGGCAAAATCAGAAACCAACCCATATTAGGACGAACTACGGCGATCAGACCATACATCCCCCCTGCAAATGCCGTTAACGTGCCTGTAATGACCCATGTCCAGAGGACAACCCGTTCGACATTGATCCCTGAAACCCTTGCCAGATCGATGTTATCGGCTACGGCACGCATTGCCTTACCAATCTTAGTATTCTGCAAGATCAGATGAAGGGCAATAATTGCGGCGATCGCCAAACCAACAACCACTAGGCGATAATAGGCAACTCGTAAATCCCCGAACTCTAAAGCTCTAACTACAGGTAGCTGATACTGCTGGTTACTACCACCATAAATTAATAAAATACCATTGCGGATAAATAAAGCCAGTCCGATGGAGATGATGATCAGAGTTGTATCACTCGCACGGCGATCGCGCATCGGTTTCCAGAGTAAGTATTCGGCAATCAACATCCCGACAATTGTTCCTACCGCCCCGACTAACATCGAGAGCCAGATATTTAACCCCGCAGTATTGGTGAGCCAAGTTAAATAAGCCCCAAGGGTCATGAAGTCGCCATGGGCGAAATTAGACAGCTTGAGAATGCCGTAGGTCAAGGTTAAGCCAATTGCCGCCAAAGCAAGGATACTGCCAATAGCGATGCCGTTGATAACAAGCTGGAGATCGAGGAAGTCAGACATTAAAATTGTGAGATTAGTAATCGCTTTCTGTTGTAAATTAGCTTAACTAGCTTAAAACAGCATCTAATTAATTTATTCTCTTCCAAAATCGATTAAATCTTCATTGGTTTTCTACCCTAATTCCCCTTTAATTCTCCAAATCTTAATCTTGATGGTGGGACTTTTCAAAGTGCTTACACTCATCGCAGGGCCCTTCAGGATTGATCGCGCAGCGAATATAGGGAGAACGAGCATTATTAATGCAGGTGGTATCCCCAATAAAGTACTTGGTTGCGGGACGACGACGATCCCTCAGAGGATAAGAATCATTGCCATAGCCGTAGGAATGACGGTTTGCCCGTCGTCGATAACCATGATGATAGGCAGTTAAGTTTTGAGCGCGTCTCAACCTCGCTTGCCACCGCTTCTTTGCCTTTTGAAATATGAGCAAATAGATTAGAGACGGTAATACGCTTAATGTGAGGATAAGAGCTAGCTTGATGACAAATTCGGCAGAAATGTTAGCCATATTGAGCTAGATAAATATTGTGGAGGGCTAGTTTCGGGACTTATTTTTTTATTATCACTGTTTAACCACCTCTAGCTCAATTAATTAGGGGATAATTTTATATTTCCCGTATCTTTCCCGCTCTCTGATGTTTGTTGAGTAATTCTGTCTGAGCAGTTTGGCGACTCGGCTAGCTTTCTTGAGCAGCCATCTGAGAGGAAACCAAATTTGGGGCTGTAGAGATAAAACCCCGTTTCAGCTCCTGTATTTTCACCTGTTTGGCTTCTAAGCTAGTCTGAAGAATCTTCGCTGCTATTTTGGGTTCTCCTGCACCACAGAAAAAAAGGTCAGCAGCAAAATAGCCATGCTCTGGCCAAGTATGGATCGCAATATGAGATTCAGCCAGAGTCGCCGTAGCCGTAACTCCATGGGGACTAAATTGATGAACACACAGGTCAATCAGAGTTGTTTTGCCAACTGTTATCGCTTCGATTAAAGCTGCTCGTATGACATCGGGATCGTTAAGTAAATCCGCTGGTGCTTGCCAAGCATCTATGACCAGGTGAGTTCCGATTTGTTCCATACTTTTAGTCACAATTGATGAGCGTGAATCGCGAAGTAAATATTCTATAGCAATAAACTTGCCAGATTTATTATGCTAGATCTTGGGATTTAATCGCTTTTTTTGCCAATAATTTTTGGGTCTTAGTTTAATCGATGTTTAGCAAGTGAGTGAGAAATTGATTAATAAAGACTAGAGTTCACCAAACAAAACAAAAGAGGTAGTTAATTGCCGTACCAGGCGATCGCTAATATCGCTGACTGCTAGACCCCCTGCCGTTCGTAGACGAGTCGAACGGAGAATTACTAGATCATGACTGGCTGATGTCGCTAAAATTGCTTCAGTTGCCTTGTCGTCACGCACAACTTTAATCGCGATCTCAATATCGGATTTCAATTCCCTCGCCAATAGCTGTAGCTCAGTTTCTAAAGCGTTTACCTCGGCTACAGGAGTCTGGCGATCGCTAACGTGAAGCAAAGTAATCGCTGCCTGATTAGTTTCGGCAAATAGCTGGGCAAATTCAATCGTTAGTCTTGTTTTGGCGTTGAGAGATTTGATTGGGACTAGCACCTGATGAATATCTATTGGCTCTTTGAGTAGCTGCATTACCGCTACAGGACAGTGTGCCGACCAGAATACGCCATCAATAACGCTCCCAAATAAACGCGATCGCACCCTCGACAGTTCCTTCAATGGGTGGAACACCCATATGCTTGCGGTATCCCTTTGGGACAACGGACTGTCTCGCAGCCCGATAGGATTCCAGCCCATGACGATGAGACTGGCGTTTACTTCCCTGGCAGCACGGGTAATCCCCTGCACCACATCATCATCGATCCGAATTAAAGATTTTCCTGGTGCGCCAAATTCTTTGGTAACCTGTACGGCTTCTTTGAGTAGCTTGCGGCTTTGGACTACAGTGCGCTTGAGTTCGGGATCGTCCATGTGAACGTGGGCTTTGGCAATTGACAAGGAAATTACCTTCCCTTGCGACTGGCGGGCTAGTAGCGCCCCCATTTCGATCAAGTTACGCTCCGTCGCTGGATTAGCAACGGGAACAATTACGCGAAATTTAGAGGTAGCGGCAGGATTAATAGGCGGCTGAAATCCCAAGGTGGCGTTTTCTTGCAAAAAGTCGGAATTTAGTTCGCCTAAGTCATTTGATTCCTGGGATTCTCTGAGGTGATACTCTGCTGATTCATCAACAGGAGTTACCGTTACAGATAGTCTGCGTCCAAACTGCGTTGTCAAAATTGGACCAGCGATCGCCGTTACCAGCATCAAAACAATTACCACATTAAAGATGGAATCGCTTAGTAAACCAGCATTAACTCCTGCCAAAGCTGCGGCTAAGGTTGCGGCTACCTGGGGTAAGGATAAAGACCACATGGTCATTGCTTGATTCCAGCTATAGCTGTAGAGTAGCTTGGCGACTACAGCAGCCAATAGCTTACCCAAAAACAAACCGCCTACTATGCATAGAGTTAGAGGGAGTTGGTTAGTCAAAGTGGCAATAAAGCCAGGAATATCTAACAGCAAACCCATGCCGACAAAGAAAAAAGGAATAAACAAAGTGCTGCCGACAAACTCAATCTTTTCTTCCACGGGACTTCTGCCTACCACGTCGTTGACAGCCAAGCCCGCCAAAAATGCCCCCACAATCTTATCGACATTAATTACCTGGGCGCCGACTGAGGCTAAAAATACCGCCAGCAAAATAAACAAAAATTGATTACTTTCTTCATCTCCCGTACGTCGGAAATACTCTTTTCCTGCCTGATCAAAGCCAATTAAAACGATCGCAGCATAGACCCCTAAAGTTACTAACTGAATTAGAAGGCTTGTAACCGAAAACTCGCCACCATGGATTGAAACACAGACCGCCAATACGAGTAAAGCGGCAATATCAGTAAAGATCGTCGCGCCAATTGTGACAGTTACCGCTTCGTTTGCCACCACTCCCAGGCGTTTGACAATAGGGTAGCCCAGCAGAGTATGAGATGCTAATAGAGAACCAATTAAAATTGAGGCATTCCAACCAATACCGAATAAACGAGCGATCGCCATCCCTACTAGTAAGGGAAAAATAAAGGTAGCGATACCAAACCCCAAGGAGCGTTCTTTCGTCTTGCGAAATTCTGCCAGATCGATCTCCAAACCCGCCACAAACATCAGATAGATCTTACCAATATCTGACAGCAGCTTCATGGTTTCTGACTGAGCATCGAGTAGCCCCAAACCGTTAGAACCCAAAACTACCCCCGCAAACAACAAACCAACCAAGCCTGGGAGTTTGATGCGTTCAAACAGAGGTGGCAGAGTTAACACTACCAGCAACAAGAGAGTAAAGGTTAATAGAGGATTGGTCTGGAAGGAGCTGCTGAGATACTGTTCCATGCTAGATATTATTTGGATAGAGAAGAGTAATTTCTGTTTTTACTCACACCAATCTTAAGAAAATATTTTGGTCAAATAAAAAAACTATTTACTTCAAGGATCAAGCCGAATTAAAGACCGACACGGGTGTAGCTAAACCATCTTTAAAAAAATTCTGAAGTTAGTTCTAATTTATAAAGAATCGAAGTCACAGCTAGCAGGTTGCATATTATAAATCTACAAAGTCTGCAATAGTTAAATTCCCTACGTTGATACCATCTAGCTGAACCAGATTTTCTTCTCCCAACTGCACTGTGTTGCCTGCGAAGGTTAGATCTTCAAACTCCAAGCTACTCGTTAAACCTAACCTATCGTTTCCTAAATCAAAATCGACAATAGTATCTTTTATTTGCCCTGATTCAACTGCAAAAGTGTCTGAACCAGAACCACCGATCAGGGTGTCGAAACCATCTCCTCCCACTAAGACGTCATCTCCTCGATCGCCCAGAAGCACATCGTTGTCACCTCCACCATTGAGAGTAGAATAAATGCCTAGTTTTAAAGCAAACCACGATAGCGGATAAAGAGCAGAATAACCGCCCACGAACCGAGGGTAACTTTGAGCGCTACTAAAATATTCAGCAAAGGAATAGTACCGCCACTAAGTAAGCTGCCTAACTCTCCAGAGGGTAATTGCCATCCCCAGAGAGTCATTACAGCTAGCAGAATAAATACTAAAACGGAAACCTTTTCCCAGGTAGCAGCATGCCATTGTTTATAAATCGATTCCATCAACTCAGAGGAAGAAGTTATGGCGATCAAGCCGATCGCTGTTCCTCCTGCCACTCCTGCCGCAAAACCACCACCAGGGCTAAGATGTCCGCGAATTGCTAACTCAAAGCTGACGATCGCCGCAATTGTTGCTCCTAAACGAGCCAAAACTATCGAAGGGCGATCGCTAAATTGATAAACGACCTCGATCGGGGTTTCGTTCGCCAGTAAAAACCGCACTCCCAAAACGGCGATCGTAAACACCACTACTTCAAAGATCGTGTCGTATAAACGATTACGAAAAATAATTCCCGAGACGGTATTTGATACCCCGCTATCTTCAACGATCAATTCGACGATCGATATTTCCGACCATTCGGCGATTGGATTGGGCATAATCAACATTTTGACGAACAGGATGATTCCTGCGGCTAAATAAATCAACCTCATTAATGTCCCTCCTCTGAATTGGTAACGGTAATATATTCCAAGGTGTTATGGGGAGATGTTAGTTCACCCTGCAAAATTTCATAGAGACGATGAATTCTAATTGCCGTATTGAGCGTTCCCTCCTTATCCTGGGCGGAGGCATTTTGGCGATCGCTCAATTCGGATTGCCGACAGACAGCATGAACTTCTTTGGTCATCAAAGCTGTTGTTAGAGCCTGTGGATCGCTATAGTCAATTATTTCTAGCCGCAAATGGTAGCGGTCAATTCCCCGCTTGAGACTGCTCAGAAATTCGGCAAAATAGCTTGTCTGCTCTATTTCTGGGCGATTGAGTACACCCAAACGCATTACTAAAGAGGAACGAACGGTGACCACATAAAGAGTCGTGGCTAACATCGTACCCACCAAAGCTTCCGTCAGCGCCACATCTGATCCACCCAGAGTGGCATAAACTAATGCCGCCACCGCCCCTAGAATTGCCCTAACAACTAAAGCCTGGTATGGATTTGACTGCAATACTAGCATCAAAGATGCGATCGGCAGCAACGCGACTATGACGTAAATGTATTTATCAATCATGAGTTTGTTAAATAAAGAATAAATAGTTAGTGGTCAGAATATTCATTCGGTCTCGAATCCTGTTGGTCGTCTAGCTGGATCGTCTGAACAATATGCCAGGATATAGCCCAGCACGGTATTCCAAATTGCTAAAGTAATGATTGCTAGCAGCATCAACGACCATTCTTGCGGGTTTTTTAGCAGTAAG
Organism: Cyanobacteria bacterium J06648_1; assembly: GCA_039817275.1. Taxonomy (GTDB): domain Bacteria; phylum Cyanobacteriota; class Cyanobacteriia; order Cyanobacteriales; family Xenococcaceae; genus Waterburya. Next base: position 7,073 of record JBCBWB010000053.1, read on the forward strand.
CCAACGACAATTGCCATCGAACCGAGGGTATCGGCAACAGAAAGATAGTGGAGTTTATACAGCACAGAACGCTTACCAATTAAGGGGAAGGTACCCCAAAACCAGAGGATGATGCCAAAGATGATTAGGCCATAGCTCAAAGTATCAATCATGCTTGATTCATTTTTTTAATTAGGTGTGCTAGTAACATCAATCCCGCTTCGCCAACGCTCAAAACAATGACTGCTACCACGCCAATTGACCAATCATTGCGGGCAATGGAAATAACTAGCATAATGATCGAAGTTTTTGTAGCAATACTGGCAAATGCCAGCATTTTCTGCCAGATATCTCCACCTTGGCAGGCAGCATAAATTGGGATGAGTAAAGCTAAAATCATGGCGATGAGAATTGAATCCATATTTGTTAGTTATTAGTTGTTAGTTATTAGTTATTGGTTGCGTGATGCGGTAGCATCATTAGTCGTGCGCGAATCTTCGATTCGCCAGTCGTCTTGACGACGATCTGCGCGTACGCGCTGCGTTATTAGTTATCTCTGCTAGCTTTTTTGTTTTCTCTACCAGCGCGAAAGACGCGGTGAATCTCGTACCATCCTCGTTCGTCATGCTTGACAACAATAGTTTTGGGAGTAAAGGTAATTAAAAAGATATCTAAAAAAATTAGTGCGGGAGAGCGTCTGGGTTTGGTTCTTTGTCGGACAAAATCTTCGTGTTTATGGGGACGGAACATGATCTCGATCGCCTCAAAATATGCTTGAGGAATCGCTTTTAGCACTTCAAAAAGAGACTTTAACCAATCTCTTACAGTGCCAGGAAATACTTGACCACGAGGCAGAATTACGGCGATCGCCAAGCCAATTAAGATGTTGGGCAAGCTAAAATCGGCGGTCAACAAAAACCAAATAGTTAGTCGAAGAATTAAGCTGAGAATTGTATTCGCGTCCATATTGTCCAAAAAAGTAAAATTAAGGTCAGACTCATCACGCCGATCAGATGCTCGAATTGTTCGATCGCACGAGGTAGTTTAATCGCTATTTTTTTGATTACCAGGAGATATATTCCCCAACCCATAGCGATTGTCAGCAGCGGTTTAAGGGAATTTTTGAGACTATAGGCTTCGATATAGACACCGTTGGCAACAACTAAGCCTCCGAGCAAAATGGCGATCGCCCACCAAAATCCAGACTGAATCTCTTTTTGCTCGCTTTCTACGGGAGTATCGCTAGTTTTTTGCCGCGGCAAGAAAATAAACTTGGCAAAAGAAATTGCGGTTCCTAAGGCAGCAAGGTTCATCACCATTTCCTGCCAGGGTAGTAAGTTTTTGGTAGTTAATACTTTGGCACCAAAACCCGCCAGCAGCGGGAATCCCGAGATCGAAAAGCTGGCAATAACCAAAGCTAGCCAAATCTTGATCTCCAGGGGTTGATGCTGTAACTCCTTAAATTTGCGTTTGGGTAAAACCCCCGCAATCAAAAATAAAGCTGATTTGACTAAGCCGTGGGTTAGGGCATAAAAACCACCTACCAGTGGCGCAGCCAGAATAAAACCTAGCTGGGATATGGTATGAAACGCCAACATCCGCTTTGTATCTTTGGCAAATACGGCATAACTCACTCCCAACAGTGCTGTGGCTACCCCAAACAGCCTGACAATCGGCTCGACCGCTTCTAGCATTAGTGCCAGGCGTACCAAAGGAAAAACTCCCGCCTTGACCACTACTCCCGATAACATTGCCGACACTGGGCTTTCTGATTCCGAGTGAGTTAGGGGTAGCCAAAAACCAGAAACAAAAATTCCCCCCTTGGCTAGTAGTCCCAAAAAGATCAGAGCGATCGCCTCTACTGGCGCATTAATCAACCCACCATAGTAGAAAGAGTAATTTGCCTGATATACCAGCACTGCGCCAATCAGGTAAAACAACATGACGGTGTTGCTGATAAATAAATAGCGTAACCCCACCCAAATCGAGCGATCGCTGCGAGGATAGGCAATTAAGAGAAACGCCGCAATACTAATTACCTCTAAAGCTACATACAGACTGATAAAATCAGCACAGATAAAGGTAGCGTTAACGCTGCCGTGCAGAATAATCAGCTGCATATAGAAAAAAGCAGTTTTGCTAGTTTGCCAACAGTAAAAAACTACTGCCGTCGTCACCAGAGCATTGGTCAAAATAAACCAGGCGCTCAGGCGATCTACCAACAAACTAACGCCAAAATTATCTAATAGCTGAATTTCTAGAGGCACATTGAGCCAAAAAATCGCGATCGCGTAGACAGCAGCAAGCAACCCCGTACCCAAGGCAAACCAGCGGGCATATTGAGGTAAAAGGTAAGCGACGAAACCGATAAAAAACGGTATGGCAATCCAGGCGATCGTTAAATTGGTCATGGCGTATTGTTTTCTGTGAGGGCGTAATCTCGCGCAGTTAGATTTGCTCTATTTTCCCCTCGAAACATTTTTGATAAGGTTATTGCTGCTTGATACATGATGATTAAAAGTAGGCTGAAACACTCGACTGTAGCTGTACCATCCAGAAGACCAAAATCAAAATCAAACTCATCCCCCCAATCAAATGCTCAAATTCCTCAATTCTTCGGGGGAATTTAATCACTGATTTCTTGACGATTGACCAATAAATGAACCAGCCCAGGGCGATTTTGCCCAAGTTTTTGAGTAAATTATCCAGGCTGTATACTGACCCATCAACATAGTTAGCCCCAATCAGTCCGCCGAGTAGGATAATCATTGCCCACCAAAAGCCAGACTGAATTTTTACTGCCTGGTTTTTTTGACGAGGTAAGAAAATAAATTTGGCTAAGGCGATCGCCGTCCCCACCGCCGCAATGTTCATCGCCACAGCTTGCCAAGGAAGAAGATTTTTGCTGGTCAATACTTTTGCCCCAAAGCCAGCGATCAGAGGGCCCCCAGAGATAGATAAGCAAGCAATGACCAGAGCAAACCAAATTTTTGGCTCGATCCCTTCCTCCCTCAATTCCTGAAAATTACGACTGGGCAGTATGCCAGAAATTAAAAATAAGGCTGACTTTGCCAAACCGTGGGTTAGAGCATAGAAACCGCCGACAACTGGAGCTGCGAGAATGAAACCCAGCTGGGAAATAGTACTAAAAGCCAGGGTTCTTTTCGTATCTTGGGCAAATATTGCGTAACTTACTCCCAACAGTGCTGTTGCTACTCCAAACAGCCTGACAATGGGATTGATGCTTTCTAGCATTAGTGCCAAACGCACCAAGGGAAAAACTCCCGCCTTAACTACTACTCCCGAAAGCATTGCCGACACTGGGCTGGCTGATTCCGAGTGGGTTAGGGGTAGCCAAAAGCCAGAGGCAAAAATCCCCCCTTTGGCTAGTAGTCCCAAACAGATTAAAGCGATCGCCTCTACAGGGGCATTAGTTAGACCACCATAGTAGAAGGAATTGTTCGCCTTATAGACCAGCACTGCCCCAATCAGATAGAACAGCATAACTGTGTTGCTAATAAACAAGTAGCGTAATCCAACCCATATAGAGCGATCGCTGCGAGGATAGGCAATTAAGAGAAAAGCCGCAATACTAATGACCTCTAGAGCCACATACAGGCTGATAAAATCGGTACAGATAAAGGTAGCGTTAACGCTGCCGTGCAGAATGATGAGCTGCATATAGAAAAAGGTGGTCTTGCCAGTCCGCCAGCAGTATAAAACCACTGCCGTGGTCACAAAAGCATTGGTCAAAATAAACCAGGCGCTTAGACGATCAATCAGCAAACTAACGCCAAAGTTATCTAGTAGCTGGATCTCTAAGGGTGAATTGAGCCAGAAGATGGCGATCGCATAGATAGCCGCAACCAACCCTGTCCCTAGGGCAAACCAGCGGGCATATTTAGGTACAAGATAAGCAACGAAACCGATGAAAAACGGTATGGCAATCCAAGCGATTGTGATTTTATCTAAAACATCCAACATTGATTATTCGCTCATTCGGCATTTGGTAAATATTTTGTTAGACAAGAGCATTTGATTGGGAAACAACAAGCATGAAACAAGTATAGAGAATGTATTTCAAACTGTTTAATGTTTAATGCTAAATGTTTAGGGAGTATTGTTTTTTTCAATCACCGAAGTTTCCAAGGTGGGATTATTTTTGGCTAACTTCATCACACATACCAGCATCAAAGCCTGGATTGAAAAGCCAATGACGATCGCCGTCAGGATAACTGCCTGGGGAACAGGATCGGCATAGCTAAGATCTGTCTGCTGCAAAATGGGGGTATGTAAACCGCCACGGGATGCTATCAGTACGTAATAGGCAATTACGCCCGTACTCATAATGTCCATGGAGATAATTTTCATCACCAAATTTTGCTTAAAAATGATGCCTAAAAATCCACACAAAATAACAATTAGTACGCAAGTTTCTAGCATTTGTTTCTAGCAGTCAAATTTAGGTTTAAGCGTTGACTATTAAATTAATCAACGCTAGATGGAAATTAAAAGACCGGTGATTTGGCTCACTGATTAATTCCAGCGCCGCACACCTACACCAAACGTCTCTCAACTGAGAGCTAGCTCATGATCTGAGGATTAGCCTTGTCCGAGAAAGGTTGAACTATGGGAGAGTCAACATAGTTGACTGCCTGTTGCAACGCTTGCTTGCGATCGCTAGTAATGTTAATACTCGGTATTTGTGCCATAATTCCTAGCTTGCGTAGGCGTTTTTCTACCTGCCCACTGATGCCGACTAAAAATACTTGACGATCTTTTTCTAGAGCTTCGGTAATGGCATTTTCTAAAGCGAGAGAAGATGTCACTCCCAAAATTGGCACTTCAGATAAATCTAAAACTAAGGCTTTGTAGTCATTAACTAAATTATGTTCACGCGAAATAGCTTTTGCTACACCAAAGATCATCGGACCACTGAGATAAAACAACAGTACGCGACCATTAGCCTGTTCTAACAACTCTTTCTCTTCTTCATTTAACTCAATTTCCTCGTCGTCATAAGTGACCGCTTTGACTTTATCGGCTCGATGATTCGACAAACGTTCAATGGTCAAAATATTGGCGACAAATACCCCCACACCCACAGCGACAATTAGATCGACAAAAACCGTTAGCCCAATTACGCCATACATGATGACGGCGGCTTTGGGAGAAATCTTGTGAGCGCGCTTGAGAAAACCCCAATCGACAATGTCCATCCCCACTTTAAATGCAATTCCCGCCAATACCGCACTGGGAATAATACTCAAGTATTGGCTCAGACCCAAAACCACCACTAACAATACCAATGCTCGACTTAAGCCTGATAGAGCAGTGCGTCCGCCTGACTGAATATTGACTACTGTTCCCATAGTTGCTCCTGCACCAGGCAAACCGCCAAACAGCCCCGAAACCAGATTACCAATCCCCTGACCAATCAGCTCTTTGTCCGACCTATGTTCCGTGCGAGTCAAGCTATCTGCCACAAGGGAAGTCAACAGAGCATCGATACAGCCCAACATACCCAAGACCAAACCATCAACCAACATCGTCTGTAGTTGTTCAGGACTAAAAGTAGGAAGCTGTGGAGTCGGCAAGCTGACGGTAATTTCTTCGATTGTGCTAATTTCGGCTACGTTAGAGAGCAGAATTGCTACTATCGTCCCCACGATTAATGCCACTAGCTGAGATGGCAAAAACTTTTTAAACTTGGCTGGATAAAAGAATAAGATGCCAATTGTCAGCAAGGCAAGAGCAGTTTCAAATGGATTGATACCCGCAATCAAATTGGGTAATTCTCTGACTGTACCAATCACCCCCCCTTTCGGACTTGGCTGACCTAAAAATGGTGCGGTCTGCAAAACAATCAGAATTATGCCGATCCCTGACATAAAGCCTGATATGACCGTATAAGGCATCAAGGTGACGTATTTACCAAGCTTTAGGACACCAAAAATTATCTGGAATACTCCCGCTAGCATCACTACGGTAAAAGCCATTGCTAAACCATTTTCTGGGTTAGCTGCTGTCAAATTGGCGATTACTGCCGTCATCACCACGGTCATAGGACCAGTTGGCTCGGAAATTAGAGTAGGAGTTCCCCCAAACAAAGCCGCGAAAAAGCCAATCAAAATAGCTCCCCAAAGCCCTGCTGCTGGACCTGCACCAGATGCTACACCAAAAGTAAGAGCCATTGGTAAAGCGATAACCGCAGCAGTAATACCGCCGAAGATATCGCCTTTCACATTTCTAAAATGAATTCGATTGGTAATGGTCATGATTTGATGTTTGCTGGGTTAAAAAATTGTTGTATCACTTATGGTTTTTAAAAATCTGAATCGTAAATTTGTATTTTATAACTTGGAGTTATATAGTCTAAAAGTTATGTCTGGTTGATTCAGTATTTAATTTTGTCTATGCATAAGATAATAGCAGAGTTGCGCCAAAAATATATCTGCCTAAATATTTATGGTTGTAAAGTGCCAGTTAAGCAAAGCTAATTAATATGGTATCAATCTACAGTAATTAAGTTGCCGTCAAAGTCATTAAAAGCGATCGCCTTTGTTGAACTGTAGTTAATTAGTTGGCTCGAAAGGAACAACTAACGCTATGGTGATAATCGGCTACAAATACGAGCGGATAAAGCAATAAGAGTGAAAACAGGCATATTATATGGTATCAGTGTCGGCACGGGAGATCCAGAGTTAATTACCGTGAAAGGGTTGCGCATCTTACAAAACAGTAATATTGTCGCCTTTCCCTCTGGAACAGATCATCGTTTGGGAGTGGCACAAAAAATCATTGCCTCTTGGTTAAAACCCCAACAAATATCTTTACCCTTAGATTTTCCTTACGTATTAGATGAGGCTCAGCTTCAGCAGGCGTGGACAGTTGCCGCCGAGAGAGTATGGCAAGAGCTGCGACAAGGAAAGGATATTGCTTTTGCCTGCCTGGGAGACATAAGTTTTTATAGTACTTTTACTTATTTGGCACAGGTGCTACAGCGGCTACATCCAGAGGCAGTCGTCAAGACAATTCCTGGAGTTTCTTCGCCTATGGCGATCGCCTCAGAGTTGGGCATTCCTCTGACGGTAAATCAACAGAAGATGGCAATCTTGCCAGCTCTTTATTCGGTTCGGGAACTAGAAACAGCTTTAGACTGGGCAGAAGTAGTCGTATTGCTCAAGGTAAGCTCTGTTTATCCTCAAGTCTGGAAAATTCTTCAGCAACGAAACTTATTAGCATCTAGCGCGATCGTCGAAAAAGCCACTTTCCCTGCTCAAAAGATATACCGAAACCTCCAAAATCATGCTCAGTTAAACCTGTCATACTTTTCGGTACTATTAATACAGCAACCAAATCAACTTGAGAGTTGATCTGGTTTATTTGTCAATGCCAGAGAAGTTAATTTTATTTACGCAGAATATTGCAAAATATTTTAAATCGACCCGAAGCTAGATAAATAGAGGCTTGGTTATGGTAGTTTTGGAGGAGTTGAAAAAAATCAGCAGGAGTAGCAACGTTTTGGAAACTCAATCTACACAACCAGAATTAGGGCGGGAAGATATTAGTGAATATGTAGCTCAACTACAGCTTCACATGGCACTACAGGCTCGTAATCTACTGCCCAATATGACTAACGCTACCACCACTGATAGTCGGCAACAAATGCTCCAAGAAACTCAGGCGATCGCCGAAAAACTAGCCTCTCGCCAGTCTTTATAAGCTTGAGTTTAGCTAGGGTTAAATAAGTTTAGTTTCGCTTCATCTAGACTTATTTATCCAATCTCAAGACCTACTCCCAGAAAGTCAGGATTCAAAGTCTTGACCTTTTTACTAAAAAAACTTAGATATCCTTAGCTAGTATTGAGCAATATCATAATTTCTCTTGATTAAATTCATGAGATTTTTTTTGGTTATAAATGTAGCTCAATAACTCCGCTGGATAAATTTTGTCAGCAGTAATTTCTCTGGTTAATAATTGAATACTAATGATATTGTTCAGCAAATATACTTAAATGTAACCTAGTTTGTTATTTCCCTGATCGTGGGGCGATCCTCAGCATTTGCGTCTTAAAAAATAGATGATATAACAGACTTATAGTTAAAAACCAATGTTATCTGCCATGTTTAATTGTGATCACTTGAATTACTTTTAAGTTAACTTTAAACGGTCAGATATTCTGCATTTACACTATTTACTTACTGCCCAAAGTTATCTAAGTTCGCTCGTATAGCTATAAAAAACTATTTAAGCAGAGACAATAACCCAAAATACATTGTCATATCATTGCTTATTACCAATTAATGGTAGATGAAGAAGTACAACGAAAAGCTACAGGAACAAATATTGATTGTCGATGACTTACCCGAAAATGTCAGGCTTCTATCATCTCTATTAAGTGATCAAGGTTATGGCGTTACTGCCGCCACCGACGGCAGGATGGCTTTATCCCTAGTTGAACAGCAATCTCCCGATCTGATCCTGCTGGATATCATGATTCCTCAACTAGATGGTTATGAAGTCTGTCGTTACCTCAAATCGGCAACCAAAACCGAACATATTCCCATCATCTTTCTTAGTGGTTTGGATTCCGAGTTTGACAAAATTGAGGCATTTAAAGTCGGCGGCGTGGACTATATTACCAAGCCTTTCTTTGTTGAAGAAGTAATTTTTCGGGTAAAAGCACAGCTGTCTAGTATTCAACAGCAGCAAAAATTCAAGCAAATCCTGAGTGAACAGATTGCTGAACGTAGAATTGCCGAGCGAGAATTAAATAAATCACGTGCCTTGCTAACAGGAGTTTTAGATAGCTCTCTCGATGGAGTCGCGGCGTTTGAAGCTATTCGCGATCGCCAGGGCAAAATTAGCGATTTTCGCTGGTTGATTGCTAATCCTGTGGCAGCAATGACCGTGGGTGGCACAATTGATACCCTAAAAGGTAAGCGACTATTTGTCGAAGGTTCTCCAGGGCATATGTTCGACGGCTTATTTGAACTATTTGTGCAGGTGGTTGAAACCTGTACCGTCTTAGAACAGGAGTACTATTACAATTCCTTCTCCCTTAAAACCTGGTTTCACATTGTGGCGGTTAAGTTAGGGGATGGGTTTGCCATGACCTTTCGCGACATTAGCGATCGCAAACAAATTGAGACAACCCTGAAAAAAGCCAACTTGCGCCTAACTTACCAGGCAAACATTGATAGCCTGACCCAAATCGCTAACCGTCGTCGATTTGACGAATATATTACTCAAGAATGGTCAAGATGCGCTCGCGAACGAGAGTACTTATCTCTTCTACTCTGTGATGTGGACTATTTCAAAGCCTATAACGACACCTATGGACATCAGGCGGGAGATAGCTGTCTATATGAAGTGGCAAAAGGCATTGAAAGAGCTGTTAAACGACCTGCTGATGTAGCATTCCGCTATGGTGGGGAAGAGTTCGCCGTCATTTTGCCTCACACAGAAGGACAGGGCGCAATTAGAGTGGCAGAAGAGATTCACGAACAAATTCAACAGCTAAGGATTCCTCACTCTTCGTCCCAGGTTAGCGAATACGTGACTCTCAGCGTCGGCATTTCCAGTATCATTCCCGATACTCGCACATCTCCTCATAATTTGATTTCTGCTGCTGACAGCGCCTTGTATGATGCCAAGCTCAAAGGTCGCAATCGAGTGATTTATCGCTCTGTGGAATCTATCTAATAGACTTAAGACCCTAATTGGTATATTTTTATGATGGTCGAAATTGAGTATCATTAGCATTGATTAATAACTTTTTAGGAATAGTTATATTCCAGGTTAAGAGACGTTAAATTTGGTAAATCAAATACCAAATAATCTTAATTTGACTGCTAAATTTACTGAGAAATTTAGTTTTTGTTCTCGGCTCGACGGAAGCTGCAAAACCTCTTAAAGTTGTGTAGTAATTCTTCTAACTCAAATTTTAAATATTGACGATTTTTTGCTTGGCTAAAATTTAAATTGTTCAAGCTTGGTTAGTGACGATACTGTTATCCGACAACTTGATTAGCTACGCTGTTGTTGACCGTCTAGGTAGATTGATAACCTCAGCCGCTGCTAATATTATCTGTTTGATGAAGATGTCGAAACGCCGAGAGAGGTTGCGCTCGCTTTGGGATCAAGAATTATTTAGCATATCTATTTAGCTGATTGCTCTTAAAGACAAAAAATATGTACATTTTTATTAATTCAGATCTTATTTAGTTGTTTAATATTAGGAGATATTTATGATTAAAATACTAGTAGTAGACGACCAAAACTTCACTAGACAAGCATTGCAGGCAATTCTAGAAACAGAGCCAGATTTTGAAGTAGTGGGCAAAGCTACTAGTGGTCTAGAAGCAATTAAGTACCTCGAACAGAGCCAGGTTGATATTACGATTGTTGATCTGGAGATGCCCGAAATGAATGGCTTAACCCTCACCAAGATTTTGGGAGAGCGTTTTCCAGAAACTAAGGCAATTATTCTCAGTAGTCACGATGATGAAGCAAATATCAACTCTGCCGTCGAAGCAGGGGCAAGGGGATATCTGCTCAAAAACACCTCAGCGCAGGAAATTGGTGACACGATTCGCGCTGTACAGCGGGGTTATTTCCAGCTGGGACCAGGTTTATTTGAAAAGCTGCTGTCTCATCTAATCCAGGAAAAAGAACAGGCGGCAGAAAAACTGCTAGACCTGCAAAGTAATTATGCGCGATCGCTGGTTGAGCTAGAGCAAAAGATTGTGGCTCAAAACGAAGCAGAAAGAAAAGAGATGTATCAAGAGTTAGAGCTTGAGATCCTCAATCTCAAACAGGATTTTCGCCAAGGATTAGAGAACTTTCAGTATCAGGTAAGTAAGCAGCTACAAACTGGTATTGAGGCCGCCAACGCTCAGCTCAGTAGCTCGGCTCCAGACATGGAAAAGATTGAGATGCAAATTGATAATCGTAATCTAGAGCAGCAACGATATATTAATACCCTATTTGCAGGCAGTAAACAGGCAATCAAGAAATTAGAGGGTCAGATCAACTCAGTCCGCTATTTTGTGATTTTTCTCAGCGTTATCATTTTCGTGGTTGGAATTAGTATGCTTGTACTAAACTAAATAATTAAAATAATTTCTGACCAATATTTCGGTAATCCCTACAAGACTAATCAATTTAATAATTTAGATAATGTTTTTTAGCACTCGCTACTGAAGAGTGCTAAATTTGCAAATGAAAGATGTAGCGAAACGGAAAAAGAAATCCTATGGCGAAGATTGTTTCGTTTAATGAAGAATCCAGACGAGCATTGGAAAAAGGCGTAAACGCTTTGGCTAATGCGGTCAAAATTACTCTCGGACCAAAAGGTCGCAACGTATTATTGGAAAAGCAGTTTGGCGCGCCGCAAATTGTCAATGATGGAATTACCGTCGCCAAAGAAATTGATTTAGAAGATCCTTTAGAAAATACTGGCGCGAGATTAATCCGCGAAGTAGCTTCTAAGACCAAAGATAATGCTGGCGATGGGACTACTACAGCCACAGTAGTAGCCCAGGCACTAATTAAAGAAGGTTTAAAAAATGTGGCAGCAGGAGCAAATCCTGTAGCCCTAAAAAAAGGTTTGGATAAGGCTACTGCCTTTTTGGTTGGGGAAATTGCTACTGTAGCCAAGCCTGTGGCGGGGGAAGCGATCGCTCAAGTGGCAACCGTCTCTTCGGGTAATGATGAAGAAGTCGGCAGCATGATTGCTCAAGCGATGGATAAAGTGACCAAGGATGGCGTCATTACCGTCGAAGAATCTAAGTCTCTAGCTACAGAACTAGATGTAGTCGAAGGGATGCAGATCGACCGCGGCTATATCTCGCCCTATTTTGTGACGGATCAAGAACGTCAGGTCGTAGAATTTGACGGTGCGTTAATTTTAATTACCGACAAAAAAATTAGTGCGATCGCCGATTTGGTTCCCGTCTTAGAAAAAGTGGCGCGCGACGGTAAGCCCTTACTAATTATTGCCGAAGACCTCGAAGGTGAGGCACTAGCTACTTTAGTGGTCAACAAAGCCCGTGGTGTACTAAACGTCGCCGCGATCAAGGCTCCTGGTTTTGGCGATCGTCGTAAGCAAATGCTGCAAGATATTGCTGTCTTGACTGGTGGTCAGGTAATCTCCGAGGAAGTCGGCTTGAGCCTCGACAGCGTTGATACCGATATGCTGGGTACTGCCGACAAAATTGCGATCAATAAAGAAAACACGACCATCGTTTCTGGTTCGGGCAATAGTGCTGATATCAACAAGCGAGTCGAGCAGCTACGCAAACAGCTTGCAGAAACTGATTCTGAGTACGATAAAGAAAAGCTACAGGAGCGCATTGCTAAACTGGCAGGGGGTGTAGCTGTAATCAAAGTTGGAGCGGCGACCGAAACCGAACTCAAAGATCGCAAACTCCGCATTGAGGATGCTCTCAACGCGACCAAAGCCGCAGTTGACGAGGGGATTGTCCCTGGAGGTGGTACAACTCTGATTCACTTGGCTAAGAAGCTTGCCGAGTTTAGAGGCACTTTAGAGGATGCTGAAGAGCAGGTAGCCGCAGATATCTTTGCTAAAGCTTTAGAAGCTCCCTTATGCCAGCTTGCCAACAATGCTGGGGTAGAAGGTTCTGTGGTCGTCGAAAAAGTCAAAGATACCGAACTCAACATTGGCTATAACGCTCTTACTGGCGAATTTGGCGACATGATTGCTGGGGGGATTGTCGATCCTGCCAAGGTTGTTCGTTCGGCAGTACAGAACGCTGCTTCCATTGCGGGCATGGTGCTAACTACTGAAGCTCTAGTCGTCGAAAAACCCGAACCCGAAGCTGCTGCTCCTGGTGGCATGCCTGGCGGTATGGGCGGCATGGGTGGCATGCCTGGAATGGGCGGCATGGGTGGCATGCCTGGAATGGGCATGATGTAGTGCCTGCTGCTCTAGCAAATTAGATTAAGCTATCAATATTAAGTCGGAAGGGGCAAGTCTATAACTAGGTTGCTTCTTCTGTTCGTTCTAGCTTCAGCGGAATTCGTACCTGAAAGTTGGTTCTGCCTGGCTGAGATTCAAAGCGGAGATTACCTTGATGCTTTTGCACAATAATCCGCCGCGAAATATCCAAACCCAAGCCACTTCCTTTGCCTACTGCCTTACTGGTAAAAAATGGCTCAAAAATACGCGGCTGTAATTCTGCTGGTATCCCCGAACCATTATCAATAATTTCCACTAGCGCACAGTTGTTTTCTTGACTCGTACGGATGGTCAGTTTACCTTTACCATTCATCCCATCGATCGCATTGTCAATCAAATTCGTCCAGACTTGATTTAACTCCCCTCCACAGGCAAGTATTTTAGGCAGATTAGTCTGGTAGTCTTTTTTGACCTCGACTCCGTATTTGAGCTTGTGATGCAGAATCTTGAGAGTGTTGTCTAGCCCCTCATGCAGATCTATTTCTTGGATATCACCGCGATCCATATAGGAATAGTTCTTAATCGCCCCCACCAGCTCGGAAATTCTGCTGGTGCTTTGTTCCACTTCCCCGACCAAACTATTCATGGTCAGGCTTCCCTCTAACCATACCAATGCCTCGGTAAAAGCCACAGACTCCATTTCCTGAGCCAGATTTTCTAGCTGAGACTTTTCGATCTTGGCGCTGACTAAGCTAGGAGACAACTCCCAGGCATTTTTTACACCTCTTGATTCCAACCAGTCGGTTAATTCATCTTCGCGATCGCTTTGTTCTAGGGGGGATAAATCAGTCGTCTGACAATGAGCCTGGAGTGTCTGCTGCTGTAGTTCGCTTAGAAGCTGGCGATGGCGACTCGAAAAATGTTTTCCTCTTAAGGACAGCATATTTTGCTGGAGTGAGGCGATCGCCTCATTGAGCTGTTTAGCGGCTCTTCTTCCCGCTGCGGCAGGATTATTTAATTCATGGGCTAGTCCTGCCGATAACTTACCTAATGCTGCTAGTTTCTCTTGCTGGCGCAGCTTTATCTCTAGTTCTCTCGATCTTTCGGCTAGGGCAGGCACAAATAGATCGACACTGCGGGGGCAGCCTTTGAGTAATTCTTTAAAATCTGGAAATTCAATTACACTACTATGATTAATGCTGGTAGCGGTTGCTTGAGACTCTCCTCCCGTCAACATATTGAGATCCCCCGTAAACTCGCCACGATCATGAATTGTGACGACAATTTCTTCTCTTCCTAACTGCTTAGTAATCTTAATTTGTCCTGATAACACAACATAAAAACGGTATTGGCGATCGCCTTCTTGAAACAACGTATCTCCTGGCTGTAATGATAAAACTGAGCCACAGGATTCTAAATCTTGTAAATACTCATCTTCCAGAACAGGAAATAGTAGCGATTCTGATAGTGCTTCGGACATAATTGTGAGCTAAAAAATATTAGTTAAGTCTAAAGTGAAACCTGGAAGAATCTCATCGTCAGATATTGACTGAGGGGAGTCTAATATCAAGTTAACTGTAATTGCCGTCATGGGATATATTTTCCCTCAGCTGAGATTATCTGTATTTTATCTCGAAGCTCAAGCTTGAAAGTTGAGGAAATATTACCAGTCAATTAGCGATCGCCTCTTGAACCTTAAATAATTCAACGACGACGATACCAGGCTGCACCACCAACAGAGATGCCGATCAGGGCAAAAGCTGCCATCAACGGCAGAATATCTCCCTCAGACATGGCAGTAATCCCAGCCCCCAGCATGACAAACGGTAACACTCCAGGCAAAGTGCCGAAGAGAGTCGCGATCAAGTAGTCTTTAAACTTGATCGAAGTCAACCCCGCACCAAAATTAACGATGCCATAGGGAATAATCGGCAAGAGGCGGATCGCAAACAGGTAAAATAAACCTCCCTGACGGATTTCTGCATCCATCGCTTGCCAACGTCCTGCTAATTTTTGGCTAAATGCTTGTTTGCCAACTGTACGAGTAAAAACGAATGCCACAACTGCTGCTACTAATGCGGCGATCGTTGTCCATAATGTCCCCCACCAGACACCGAAAATTGCCCCTCCCGTGAGGTTCAAAGGAGTTGAAGGTAAAATCAGCAGCGTAGCGACGGTATAGAAAACGATGTAAATCAATGGTGCCAACCCTCCCATCTGTTCGAGCCAGATCTCTAGCTGCTGCTGATCTATATCTCCGACGACGATGATACTGATTGCTGTGGCGATCGCACCAAAGAGCAAAACGATAATTAGGCTGGATTTTAACTTAGGCATCAAATTTAGCGACAGAGCGAGCGCACAGTTGATAACTATCCAGCTATTTACCTGTAGAAGCAAGATGCTGTTTAGATTTTGACTGCTTATTATTGTTTAATTCTGAACCATCGAAGCCATATTTCTCGCGCACAAAATATAGTGGTCTACCTTTGACTTCTTCATAAACACGACCTAAATATTCTCCTAGTACCCCAAGAGTGATTAGCTGTATTCCCCCCAAAAACAGAATCGCTACCATCAAGGAAGCATAGCCAGGCACGTCAACTCCCAGAATTAAGGTGCGAATCACTAAAAACAGCGCATAAATTAGAGATACGAGAGAAATACTCGTGCCAACATAGCTCCATACCTTGAGGGGTAAAAAACTGAAGGAAATAATTCCATCGAGAGCGAAGTTCCAGAGCTTCCAATAGTTCCAGGTACTTTGACCAGAATATCTGGGTTCACGGTCAAATAAAATTGCTGTCTGCCGATATCCGACCCAGGCAAACAAACCTTTCATAAACCGAGTTCTTTCAGGTAGCTGTTTGATCGCCTCCACGACTCTGCGATCCAAAAGTCGGAAGTCACCCGTATTGGCGGGAATAGGAACATGACTCATTTTACCGATGGTGCGGTAAAAAGCTTTAGCAGATATTTTCTTGAGCCAGGTTTCTCCCTGACGCGATCGCCTGGTAGCGTAAACTACGTCGTAACCTTCACGCCATTTGGCAACTAGCTGCGCAATTAATTCTGGTGGGTCTTGTAAATCGGCATCGAGGGGAATTACGGCCGCACCGCTAGCGTAATCTAGCCCCGCAGTGAGAGCAATTTCCTTCCCAAAGTTACGGGAAAGGTTGACTATCTTAATCCGAGGATTCTGTCGATTCAATTCTCGTAGCTTTTCAATCGTCTGATCTTGGCTACCATCGTTGATACAGATGACTTCGTAGCTAATGCCAAGCTGCTCCAAAACAGGGATTAGTCGAGCAAATAATCGGGGAATACTTGCCGACTCGTTGTATAGAGGCACAATGGTGGAAATTTCGACTAGCTCAGAATTACAGGACATCACTACCGCCAGAGATAATGACACATCTTAATGCAATTTCTACTGATTGAGCAAAATCCCTCTGGGAATCAGAATTTTGGCTATGAGCAAGCCCTGGGCAATCAGCTTTCTAAAAATATATTTATGTCTTCAATTAGCTGCGTTAGTTCAGCTTCGCTAGTCAAACGAATGTGATCATCTCGCAAAGTCAGGAGAATTTTGGCCGCGAAAGGGCTGGGATAAATATTAGGGTTGCAGAAAATTTCGAGAAATATATCTCCTGTGTAACGGTATTCCATCGACTCTTGCTTGACAGGACGATTTCCCGCCCCCGTATTGGCGGTAGCGATCGCTTTAAGACTTTGCATCAAAGTCGCTATTTCTGCCTGTAATTGTTGAGCAGCATCTTCAGTGAAGCTAAAACTAACTGCTCCCTGAACTAGATTGAGGGTCAACTGAGCCATATTTGTAAACTTAATTTAATTTAATGATAGGGAATTAATGCAAATCAATTTTAATAAACTCTCGATCTGAATCTATCAGACGAAGGCGATTTAGTTGTTTTTTTGTCAGAAATAATCTCATTAAGTTACGTTTTTCTAAATAACTCAACATTATGATAAGTGCTGTTGGATAGAGACTAGGACTGTATTTGGGACTATGATTAGATAGCAAGCATCTAGAGCAGTTTCAATATCTTTTATGGTGCAGGATAATCGATCGCAAGTTCAGCGAGTACTCTGGCTGACTTTACTCTTGAATTTGTTCGTCATGGCGCTCAAATTTACTTTGGGCATGGCTACGGGTTCATTAAGTCTCCAAGCAGATGCGCTCCATAGCGTTACCGATGGTATTAATAATATTCTGGGTTTGGTGACAAATCGTTTCTCCTCTCCTAAACCAGATCGAGAACACCCCTACGGACATCAGAAATTTGAAGCAGTAGGAGCATTGGGGGTGGCTGCTTTTTTGGGTATTGCCTGTTTTGAAATTTTACGTAGCGCCGTAGAAAAGATCTTTTTTACGACTGACAGTACTCCTACCCGAGTCTCTTCGACTGAACTATGGTTATTGCTGCTGATTCTGGGGATTAATATTTTTGTCGCTTTCTATGAACGTGGTGTTGGTAGAAAGGTTGGCAGTCCTATTTTGATTGCCGATGCCAAACATACCATGAGTGACATCTGGGTAACGATCATTGTCATTGCTGGCTTAATCGGAGTCTGGCAGGCAGATAACCTCAATCTACCCCAGTTGCATTGGCTAGATGTTATTTTAGCTTTCCCCGTGGCACTGCTCGTATTCTATAGCGGTTGGGAAGTAATCAGCGAAAACCTGCCCTGGCTGGTAGACGAAATGGCGATCGCCCCCGAAGCCATATACGATGTTGTGATTGCTGTGCCTGGAGTAATTAACTGCCATGACATTGCTTCACGGGGGATGTTAGGACGACAGGTATTTATTGAGATGCATCTGGTTGTTGATACAGATGATTTAATCGTCGCCCATCAAATTACAGAACAGATAGAAGATAAGCTCGAACAGCGTTTTGGCACAGTAAGGGTTCTAATCCACGTTGAACCCAAAGAATATGAAGAAAATAGCATTAGCTTTGGTAGTGGTCAGTCAACGATTAACAATTAACAGGTATTAATACTCTTAATTTATTATCTGTAAGATACTCAAACCAAATAAAGTCCAACCGCACAAAGAACCCACGGCGAACATCATCGAGCGTAAAAGAGGAACGTTGGCAATATAAAAGACAGAATAGAGCAGACGAGCAATCAAAAAAGCGATCGCCGCAATTCTTGCCCAATCAGAATCTACTCCTGTAGCATAAGCCATCAACGCTGCCAAACCATAAATGGTCAATGCTTCAAAGCTATTTTGATGCGCCCAGGTAGCTCGTTGAGCATAGCTAGGTAATTTATCGAACATGGCACGGGGTGCTGACTGGTCATAACCCGCCTTTAGTCGTCCCCAACCCACAACTAAAAAGGGCGCATAGGTTAAAATCACTGCTCCCACTACGGAACAGAGCAAAATTAGATCGACGGGTAAATTCATAAATTATGTTCGGGAAATGAGCTTTGTTTATCATAGCTCGAACTAGTCCCTAAACCAGACTCCTTCGGGTTTTATAGCGTTTGGTTTTGAGGGCAAAACGTCTTAAGGTAAGGTCTTTAATCTCCTTGACGAACGCAACGGCGATCGCTTTTTAACGCAGAATCAGAAAGCTTTTCCCAGTAACATAGAGATATTGCTGTTAAATAATTTCTTCAAGAATTTTGTCATGAAAAAACCGCCCCAAAACACCATCGATATCGATGCTGGAACCTTACTGCTAATTGTCTCGGCGCTGATTCTAGTTCCTTTACTGCTGACAGGCTTTATTTCTCACTGATAAAATTCGGGCGGCAATCTATTTCCAAACTTTTTTTGCCTCCTGGTATGTGTCTGTTTAGCTCAGACCTAGTCTTAATTTTGAGCTTTTTTCGGTAGGATAAATGGAACAGCTCAATCAAATCTTATGGAACATTCACGCCGTTCAATACTCAAATGGTTAGCAGGTTTTACTACAGGAGTTTTGTTAGCCGATCAGGTTAACGCTCAAACGAGAAATACGGATCGCCTGGGAACACTCTTGCCTCAAAGAAAATTGGGGCGTACAGGAGAGGCAGTAACCATGCTCGGTGCGGGGGGCTGGCATCTAGGAGCGATGAGTGAACGGGATGCTCAAGCAACAATTGAAATTGCTTTACAGGCTGGAGTACGGTTTTTTGATACGGCAGAATCTTATCAGTCTGGAGGGAGTGAAAAACGCCTGGGTAAACTACTTACGCCCAAATATCGTGACGTAATTTATTTGATGACTAAAAGCACTGCCAGAAATGCTGCTGATGCTCGTCGTCACTTGGAAGGCTCTTTACGCCGCTTGAATACAGACTATTTAGATCTTTGGCAGGTACATTCTCTAACTACCCCTGGGGATGCAGATAATCGCATTAGTAATGGCGTGTTCGAGGTGATGGCAGAAGCGAAAGCCTCAGGCAAGGTGAGACACATTGGCGTTACGGGACATTATCAGCCCGATGCTTTACTGCGAGGTCTAGAATCAGACCTCTTTGATGCTTGTCAAATGCCCGTTAATATTGCCGATCCTAGCTATTCCAGCTTTATCAATCAGGTAATGCCCAAGCTGGTAGAAAAAAATGTTGCTGTGCTGGCAATGAAGACTCTGGCTAACGGTGGCTTTTTTGGCGGTTCGGCTCATGCTCAACATGGAAACAATCCGAAGATTATTCCCGATCGCGTTAGTATTGCCGAAGCAATGGGATTTGCCTGGTCTTTACCCATCAGCGTCTTAATCACGGGGACAGATAATCCCGCCCAGATGCAGGAAAAAATCGCTCTGGCTAATTCGGCGATCGCGATGCAGGAAGCTCAACGTCAAGCATTGATTGACAAAGTTGCCGATCTAGCGGGCAACACAGTGGAATTTTACAAAGCTTAAACTTCAGCTCAAGCTTGTATTTGCTTCGTACAATGACCTTTTAGTTTGCGATTGCCGAGCAAGTGTTTAATCTACTTTCCTATCTCCGATCCTTTATCCTGCCAATTAACCCAGTCTTGAGGCTTCAAAAATGTCTCGTATAGTTCCGCTTCAGGACTTCCTGGTTCGGGCTGATAGTTATATTGCCAGCGAACTAAAGGTGGTAGCGACATCAGAATCGATTCAGTACGCCCATTGGTTTGTAGACCAAATATGGTGCCGCGATCATAGACCAGATTAAATTCTACATAACGCCCACGACGATATAGCTGAAAATTTCTTTCTTTTTCGCCATATTCTTTGTCCTGGCGTCGCTCAATAATTGGCAGATAAGCTGGTAAAAAGCTTTTGCCAGAATCTTGAATAAAGTTAAAAATATCATCCCAGCTACGGTGTTCGACTTCTCCTACCTGGTTACTATATTCTGCTGCGGCTTTATCAGCATGAGGTCCTTTATATAGCTTGCCAGTGCCATCTTGATAGTCGAAAAATAGTCCACCTACGCCTCTAGTTTCGTTGCGGTGCTTGAGATAGAAATATTCATCACACCAATATTTAAACACGGGGTGATATTCAGGATGATGGCGATCGCAGCTTGCTTTGTATGTCCGATGGAAATGGGCTGCATCCTCGGCAAAAGGATAGTAGGGAGTTAGATCCGCACCACCACCAAACCACCACACAGGACCCGCTTCAAAATAACGATAGTTGAGGTGAACTGTTGGAATGTATGGGCTGCGGGGATGTAGTACCATCGATGTTCCCGTCGCATAAAAACCATGTCCTGCCGCTTCAGGACGCTGCTTGAGGATTGAAGGAGGTAGCTGACTACCCCATACTTCAGAAAAATTTACTCCACCCTGTTCTAAAACACCACCGCCTGACAGTACTCGCGATCGCCCGCCACCGCCTTCTTCTCTCTCCCAACTATCTTCCTGAAATTTACCGCCGCCATCAACGCCCTCTAATCCCTGACAAATTTCATCCTGTAGCTGCTTCATAAACTTACTTACTCTCTCTTTCGAGTCAGCAGGTGGCTTTGAAGGTTGGTTTGTGGTGGGATTAGTGTTTATGGCGGTCATAAAAAAGATTTAACAACTTTGATCGTAAAACTACTTCGTTTACCCTATCTTGATTCGGTGTAATCGCACCAGCACCAGGATGAAGTCCACCCTATATCTTTACGAAGTCGCAAGATTTCTTTACGAATATACATGCTCCCAGGAAGAAATGATCTAGCCTATTTTTGCTCAATCGAATATCCGCAGCGATGCTCACCATTGTTAATCCACTGAGTACGTTGAACAATACAATCTGGCAGCACCGCCGCAAACATCTCTAGCTCGTGTCCACAAATACTAGGGTAAGATTCGGCTACATCAGAAATAGCGCAATTATGCTCGACTAAAACAAACTGTGCCTGCTGCGAGGATGCCTGATGTAACTCTGCCATATAGCCTTCTTCCTGTCGAAGTTGCACTAATTTAGTGATGCGCTGCTTGAGATTTCCTGTTCCCAGGCGATCTCGATACTCGTTGGCTTTACGCTGCCACTGCTTTTCCAAAACCAAGCTAACCTGCTCTTTGCCCACGGTTTCGGCTAAAGTATCGAGAAAGCTGACGGCAAATTCGCTATATTTTTGTGGACTAAGGCGATCGCGCCCTGCGCTGCTTAACTGATATAAATGCTGAGGTCTACCCATGCCCTGCTGTACCGAATGATGTTCAATCGAGCCATCAGCTTCTAGTTCGTTCAGATGACGACGAACTGCTTGGGTACTGAGATCTAAATCTTCCGCCAACTGCTTGGCTGCCGCTTGACCATGCCTCAATATAGCCTGGAGAATATTTTGTTTAGTAGACGTTAAACCATTGGTCGTCATCGTCTTAGGGGCTATTTTCTGGAACAATAGAGATTTGCCAAAATTTATTTCGACTAAAACAACATCTTTGTTGCTAATGTAACTTAGAATATAATTAAACAACAAATTTGTTGCTAAACTCAAACGAAGAATAAAGTATTTTCGTTAAACAGAATCTTAGCAATATTAAATTAATTCTACCTAATCTATCGCCAGATTCACTAGTAACAGTTTGATAAAGTCAAAAACACCGTCTCCAAAGCAGTCTACAATCATTTCTCATCA
>JBCBWB010000054.1:0-28307 GCA_039817275.1 Cyanobacteria bacterium J06648_1
AACTAAACCAATCACTGAAGCGGCAATCTGCCTGTGATCGTTGTTCCCCGATAGTAAATTAGTACCAACCGAAGCTAAATATACGTAAAGGGCAATTACTGGTAGCATAGCCAGCCAGGAAACAAATAGATACTGCCAAAAATTTATTTGAGTCAAGCTAAAGCCATAGTTGAGTACATTAGAAGGAACAATGGGAGACAGACGAGTTAGAAAAACGATCTTCCAACCTTTTTGAGCTACAACTCGATCAAATTCCCCCCAGTGGGGACGCTGGGAAATCCACTCGCTAACTTTTTTGCGGGCAACGGTTCGACCTAGCTGGTAACATACTGCCACGCTGAGAGTGTCGGCGACAGATACCAAAATTAGACCAGGAACAAAGCCAAACATGCTGCCCGCCGCTAAAAAGAGAAAAATAGCGGGTAGTCCAACCAAAGTGGCTGATAAATAAATAATGGTAAATGCAGGATATGCGAAATAGCCAAGTGAACTAAGCCAATGATTAGCTTGAAGAAGCCATTCTTGCCAAATAAACATAGGATTTTAATAAAATTGCTGCTCAACCAAGAACCAAAGCCATGAAGGTCAGCGAAAAATTGTCAAATATAAACAAATACTCAAGTTTTGAGCCAATAATTAGCATTTAAATAGTTGTTAACAATTGGAGTTTAACTTAAGAATAAGAATTTCTCAACGATATGATTATGAGAGCAAAACGTCAAACATCTTGATTTGGCGCAACTTTGACCCCGTATTACGTTGAAATTTGGTCATGTTTGCTGAGAAGATATATTATTAGACACATTCAATATGAGCGTAAATCGTCGCAATTTTCTGTATTTTTTGGGGGCTACTGCTGGCTCATTGGCTACTGGTTTAGGAAATAGAGAAATTAAAGCGCAATCCTTGACAACAGCTAGAAATATCGCTTCAGCCTCGATTAAACAAGCTTCTAGTTTGAACTTCCAGCCAGTTCGTGTTCCTCTACCCTTAGATGTGGAACAGCTATCGATCGCCCAACAGCTAGCAAAATACGCTACCTATGAGGTGCAGGATAACTTGGTTTTACCCGCTGGCTATACCTATGATGTCATTGCTGCCTGGGGCGATGCTGTGGGTGATTCTCGTTTTGGCTATAACAATGATTATTTGTCTTTCATCGAAACAGCTCCAGGAGAAGGCTTTCTCACGGTCAATTTTGAATACATTAGCGGCAAGACTTGGATGCAAACCTATCCTCTGGTAATTGGGGAAGAGCTTCCTTTTGCTGAACTTCTGGCTTTGGCAGAACCTATGGGAGATGATCAAGATCAGCAGAAAGTCTATCGGGTTGACGCTTTTAGTCTTGAAGATGATGCTCTCAAAAATAAAATTATTGAGATTTCTCGCGAGGGATTAATCGATCAGGGCATAGGGATAATTTCCATCAAGCGCAATGCGGGACAATGGGAGCGCAGCTATTCGGATTTAGACCGTCGAGTTACAGGTATTTCGGGTCTAGATAGCCCAGAGCAAGCCCTCAAGTCTACAGGAGCAGCGGTAGCAGTATTCAACAAGCAAAATAAACTGGGCTATGAAGATGGTTTAGGCGATCGCATTATTGGTACGTTCCAAAATTGTGCAGGAGGTACAACTCCCTGGGGAACAGTTTTGAGTGCGGAGGAGAATTACCAGGCTCAAGTGCCAGAGGTAGTTATGGCAGACGGTTCATCACTCGACCCTAGTGCCACCCCCTTTGTAATTTCAGCTAAAACGGTTGATGGTAGAGCTAACGTTTTTGGTTTGGCAGGTAATAAATATGGTTGGATGGTCGAGATTGATCCTGCCGACCCCAGCGACTACGGTACCAAGCACACCTGGCTGGGGCGCTATCGTCATGAGGCTTTTGGGATTCGGGCGGTAGCAGGCAAAAATCTGGCTGTCTATTCAGGATGTGATCGCCGTGGTGGACATTTGTATAAGTTTATTAGTCAGGGCAAAGTAATTGACCCTAAAGATAAGGCAAATTCTCGTCTTTTTGAGACAGGAATGCTCTATGGGGCGAAAATATATCCCAATGGTGTAGGGGAATGGATTCCTCTGAGTCCCGATACCATTGTTAATCCAATCTCGCCTAGTCAGGTAGTTGGCGGGATGATTAAATTACCCAACAGCGATCGCACGATTGGCGGTGTGATGGAGGTAGAGACGGAAGAGCAAATGTTACCCCTAATCGAGCAATTTCCGACTTTGGGCGATCTCTACCAGGGTGATAGCCGCGAAGAAATTCAGGGGGCAATTCTGATTGATGCTCACTTTGCCGCTAACGCCGCAGGAGTTACCAATACGGCACGTCCCGAAGATACCGTGGTCAATGATGACGGGACACTATTTGTGGCTTTCACTTCGGGGGCAAAAGGCAGCGACGGCAGCCCAGATCGGGAGATTTTTACTGGACCCGATCAAGAAAGTGACTATGAATATGGCTGGATCATGAAGCTAGAGGAAGATAACAACGATCCTGCTTCTCTTAGCTTTACCTGGAACATCTTAACTACTGGAGGTGAAGTCGCTAAAGGAGGCGCGGGGTTTGCTAATCCTGACAACCTGACCCTCGATAAATCGAGCAATCTTTGGGTCGTGACAGACATGTCTACCTCCAAGCAAAATGTTGCTGTCCCCAGTCGTATCTTTGAAGGCGAAGCCCTAGCTGGTGGTGATTTAACTGGAGTCTTCGGTAACAACTCCCTATGGTATGTTCCTCTTGCGGGAGCAGATACGGGCAAAATTTATCCTTTTGCGATCGGACCCATGGGCTGCGAATGTACGGGCTTGACTTTTGACCAAGAAAACAAAAACTTATTTCTGGCAATTCAGCATCCAGGGGAGAAAAACGGCATTCGTCAAGATATGGCAACAGAAACCAGAGAATTTGAATTACTAGCTACCGACGGTACGGCGTTCATGCAGCAGCGTCAAGTCCCCCTAGGTTCAAATTGGCCTAGTGGCGAAGTGAATCAGCCTCCTCTACCAGCAATAGTTACGATCCGTAAAATCAATGGGGCAGAAATGGCTTAATTAAATCAATAGCTGCTAGACCCCTGAAACCTTCATTAACTCTTCGACGGTAGAACAGTGATTCTCGATCCCAAAGCTAGCGGGAGTGACGGGATCAGCATAGGTGAAGTGACGATAATCGAGGGAGAAGCGACTCCAGGAATCCATCTGAATCCGAAACAGCTTGATGAAGATATTGGTCAGCCAGATATACAAAGGGAAGCGGAGGTATATCCTCTTGTTAAAATAGCCCGTGATTTCGGCGATCGCTCTATCTACGGAAATAGCAGGATTACCTAACACCAGACAATCTACTGCACTACTGTTATTTTTCTCAGGTGAATAATCAGGATTCTCTACCAGATAGGTAATTACCCCCGCAATGTCTCTGGCATGAATGAAGTGAAAACTACCGTCGAGACTAAACCAGCGAATTAAACCGATCCACTTGGTAACGTCGGTAATACCCGCGCTGAGATGAGAATAAGGTTTGTCCTGATCGCCGCCAAATACTAAAGTGGGGAAGACAGCAATAATTTTATCGGCGATCGCCTGATGCCCTAGCTGCGAAAAGCACTGATACTTAGTCCGTATATAGTCATGTCCAAACTGACTGGCGGGTAGCAGCAGTTGGTTATTGCGATCGAGGATGCTAGCAGTCGAAAAGTAAATAATTCTTTCGCAGATTTTGGGGTTGAGCAAATTGATCAGCGCCAGGGTTTTGACCACGTTGATATCGTAGGTTTCTCCTCTTCCTCCCCAGGCTGTAGCTGCTAGGATGGCAATATTGATATCTTTGAGCAGCAAATCGCTATATTCTTCAATGCGAGACAGATCCCCAACTAAGATCTTGATTCGGGGATTATCTTGATAGTTAAACTTCAGACGCTCAGGATTTCTGACTAGCAAATATAGTTCGTGGTCGGTATTCTGTAGTAACGACTCCACCATATAGTGACCAATACAGCCACTTGCACCAGTAATAAAAATCCGTTTCATAGATCAAAAGTTTTTTAGTAAGAATCTATTCTACAACTAAGCAAAATTCACAATTAGGGTACTGCACTTTCTGCCCTTTGCAAAGAAGAAGCTAGTTTCTCGCCCCAGATTCTTACCTCAGCCAATCAAATTAGCGCGATATTACTCAGAGACTCCATATCTCCGTAGTTAGCCGTATTGCCTGTTCGACCTAGATAGACAAAAAGCCTGGATAGCATAATAGCTAGCTCAGTGTCCCAAACCATTTTCTGATGAGCGTGGAGGGATTCGAACCCCCGACCTATAGAACCGGAATCTATTGCTCTATCCCCTGAGCCACACGCCCTAAACCGAATTGATGCATTGCCTTTATATTACAGCAAGCAAAAGATAATATGCTCGATCTTAAGAATTAATCAACTACTAGCGCCAGTCTCCTGACCAAATACCTTAAGACAACCCTAAACGCGACCATAACGAGCGATCGCAATATCGGTAGGATGCTCTTGATTATGTAGCCAAGCCCACATCTGGTCTCCCAAAGAAAAATGCCACCATTCATGAGGATGTTGTCGAAAACCTGAATTGGTCATAACTCGATAAATTAGCTGGCGGTTAAACTGATACTGTTGGCTTTCCCCGTCGCGATCGCTAACATAATAGTCGGGATGCGATCTCTCAGAAAGCTCATCAATTTCGCCACCCATATCTAATGGTTCACCTAGATCGTTGACGATGGTGACATCAACTGCCGCACCTGTACTGTGAGGCGGTGGCATTTGTCGATCTAAGCTAGGAGCTGCCCACAGTCGGTAAACCTTACTCCACAACTCTTGGCGCTGCTGGGCAGACAACTGATGTTCCCGTAGCTCTAGCTCTTTGACCAGAGAATTAAAGGTATGATTGACCATGTACTGCTGTACCCCTACAGGTCGATAGGCATCATAAACCTTGATCTTCCAGCCAGGATAGCGTTTCTCAACTAAGAATTGTGCCTCTAGTAGCGCCTGCACTACTCCCTGGCGTAAGCAGTAAGGAGATTTGTTGCCATATTCTGCTCCTAGGTTGAGATAAGGATGAGGAAATTCCAAATAGAGGCTATTTGCGGGAATCTGAATCAGCCGTTCGCCGCAGTCTTGAATCGGAATCTGATGATAGGGTTTCACTATAATTTGGTTTGAATCGATTAAAGATCTTCTGACTCGGGAGGAAGTATTACACCATCATCCAAATTCTGCCTCATACTTACCCCAATCGACTAGTGATCAGCACGACTTTTTCTCTCTGACTTATTTAAAGATTCTGCATATAGCGTCTGAACAGCTCAAATAGATATCGCATACTCTACATATAGTGGTATGATACTAATCCTCAAAGAGCAAGGAATCGGCATTAATGAATTATCTACGGGAATGGCAGGCAAGTGGTGTAGACGAGGAGTTGGCTAATCTAAACGTAGTTTCTCTTCAAGGCACTTCTCCCGCAGAATATTTACTCTACTCCAATTCTATCCCGAGAAGAAATGACGGCAGAATTAGTGAAGGATTTCTTCAACGTTATGCCCACACTGATGCAGGAGGATGGTGGTGTTCGGGCATGGATGTTTTAAATGGCGATGAAGATATTTGGGGTTGCTTCAAGCCAGATCGTCCTCGGAATCGGGACAACAAGGTAATCAAATACGAGCATCCCCCCAAAACGGCTACGGGGTTATTTGCCCTGAAGGTAACTCGTCAGCTTTGGCAGAAAATTGCTGATCGCGCAGGAGTGCAGGTTGAGGCGGCGGCGGTAGATCCGCAGAGTGCCGACCTGGGTTTTTGGCAGTGGGTGATTAACCAGCCTCAGGTTCCCCTCTGCATTACCGAAGGGGCAAAAAAAGCGGGAGCCTTGCTATCGGCTGGCTATAGTGCGGTGGCGTTGCCAGGTATTAATAACGGTTATCGTACCCCCAAAGACGAGCTGGGTAAGCGTATTAGCAAGTCTCGTCTGATTCCCCAGTTAGCCAAATTAGCCGCCCCTGGTAGAGAAATATATTTAGTTTTTGATCAAGACACTAAGCCTAAAACCGTCAAAGCGGTTAATGCCGCCATCAAGAAGACAGGCTACCTGTTACAAAAAGCGGGCTGTACAGTTAAGGTTGTCACCTGGGATAGTAATCAGGGAAAAGGAGTAGACGATCTAATTACCAACTGTGGTGCAGCAGAATTTACTCAAGCCTATGATAAGGCTCTGGATCTAGAAATTTGGAAGGCAAAATCGTGGACGAAATTAACCTACCCCGCTAAGTTTCAGCTCAAATGCCGTTATCTACCAGAACTAAATATTTCATCCCAGACTAAGTTAGTGGGCATCAAGTCTCCCAAGGGTACGGGCAAGACCCAATCGTTGGTTAAAGTTGTCCAAAAAGCGATCGCCCGTCAGCAGAAAGTACTGGTAATTGGGCATCGAGTGCAGCTAGTCAAAGAATTATGTCAGCGGTTCGGTCTAAACTATATCTCAGACAAAAATGCCAGTGAGAGAGCGGCTTTGGGCTATGGCTTATGTATTGATTCTCTCCACGCTAAATCTCAGGCACAGTTTGATTCTAGTCAATGGCAAGATAGTCTAATCATTATCGATGAAGTAGAGCAGGTTCTTTGGCACGCGCTTAATTCTAATACCTGTAAGGATCGACGAGTAGAAATCCTCAAGTCCTTCAAAGCTCTCATGCAAAATATTTTGAGTGGTGGTGGACAGCTTTATGTTGCCGATGCCGATCTGAGTGATATTGCCCTCGATTACCTAATTTCTCTCTCAGGAATTGAGATCGAACCCCTGATCGTTAACAATACTTGGCAAAACAGTCGCCATAATTCCTGGCAGGTATATAACTATGAGGGAAAAACGCCAAAAAAACTGGTTAATAATCTCGAAGCTGAGATCCGACAGGGAGGAAAACCCTTTGTCTGTCTCTCGGCGCAAAAACTAACTAGCAAGTGGGGAACTCAAACTCTAGAAGCTTATCTCAAGCAAAAGTTTCCCGATCGCCAGATATTGCGGATTGATTCGGAATCCCTTGCCGACCCTCAGCATCCAGCCTATAACTGCATCTCTAAACTAGAACAGGTGCTGAGTCAATATGATATTGTTCTGGCCAGTCCCTCGATTGAAACGGGGATCTCGATCGAGCTACAGCACTTCACCTCCGTCTGGGCGATCGCTCAGGGAGTCCAGGCAGAAAATGCCGTACGGCAAACCTTAGCCAGAATACGCCAAAATGTACCTCGTCACCTGTGGTGTGCTAACTATAGCTACAACAAAATTGGCAACGGGTCTACTTCCATTCCCGCTTTACTTAGCTCCAACCAGCGTTTTACTCAGCTCAACATTCGTTTACTTCAGCAGTCAGACTTTTCCTATCTCGATGATCTAGATACAGGTTTTCAAGCCGAATCTCTGCTGTGCTGGGCAAAAATGGCAGTGAGACATAATGCTGGGGCGATTAACTATCGTCATTCCATCCTGGCTGGCTTGAGAGCGGAGGGACATCAAATTATTGATGCAGCTCTATACAAACCTCCAATCTCCTCTGTATCTAAAGCTGATAATTGCTTGGTGGAGGCAATCACCGAAATTAGTAGTCAGAACTATCTGGCAGAGTGTGCGGCGATCGCCTGCTCCTCTAGTTTGGATGAGGCGCAATATCGCTATTTAAAAAAACAGCTCATCAAATCTTTGGGAGATCGTCGTCAGCTACGTAAATACGAGCTACAGCAGCGTTATCATTTGCCCATTACTCCCGAACTAGTATCTTTAGATGATGAAGGATGGCATCAAAAGATTAGACTCCACTATTTTCTTACCGTTGGTCGTCCTTATCTGGCGGATCGTGATGCCAAAGCAGCCCGCAAACTGATCGAGCAGGGAGACGGCAGCCTCTTTCTCCCAGACTTTAATAGCTCGCAGCTAGGAGCAATCGTTGGTTCCTTAGAAATTTTGGGCATCCCCACTTTATTGCAGCAAGAAAGAGAATTACGCAATACTGATGTTGATCTTCAATCCTTGGCAAAAATAGCCCTCAGTAATCGTCGTGAACTCAAAACTATTCTGAACTTGGGTCTTGCCAAAAATCATAGCCCCATAACTATTGTTAGTCGTTTGTTGAGTAAGATCGGGTGCAAAATAAAGTGTCTACGCTATGAAAGTTATAACTGTAAAAGAGTAAGGGTTTATAAAATCTTGACTCCAGAAGACAGGCGAGAAGAGGTGTTTAGCCACTGGCTGGCAATAGACCGTCAGCGTCCAGGCAATTCTCTCTTCTGGTCGGGCGATCGCTCTGCGGGTTCTAGCTGTAGAATTCCCTCAAAAATTGCGGATGACAATTACCTCCAGTTGAGTTTAGATGTGTAGCAGAAAGACATCCCTACAAATTTAATTCGTTAGAAAAAGCAGTTAATTGGGAACTATAGTCTTGACTTTTACACCGACAAACTAAGCATGGAAACTCAAGCAATCTCAAATATCGACGGCTACAATCTGTTCGTGCGACATTTTGCTAATAATCTTTACCATTTAAATATCGTCGATCCAGACGATCAGGTGCATCACTTTGAGGGGATCTATACTAGTCCCCAAGTAGCGATCGCGAAAGGGAAATCTGTGATCGAGAATTTTATTTTTTGGCACAATAAAGCCGCCCAGGCAAAATAATAGACTTGTCGGGGAATAAGAGAAAATAGAGGAAAAGAATCAGAGTCATTTGAGGGTCAAAGTATACTTGAGCAGCAGTCGTACTGGTCGTAGTAAATAATAGAGAAAAGACAGCTGGGGCGGCAGGGACACAAATGACAGGTCTTCTTTGTTAGGACTCACAGCAGTGGTGATAAAATAGCGTATTTTATCTTGCCAACGTTCTCGCGCTAGCTTAATTAGGTAGGGTCTTTCAACATAAGTGCGATCAAGAAATGACTTTTCCGAACGCTGGAAAAATTCACTACATACTTGCTTGATTGAAGTCTGGACAATAATATCGTTTTTAATCTGACGCTTGATTTGCTCTGGTATTGGTGTTTGCAAAAGTTGTGCCGCAACTCCTAAAGCAAATAACAAGACTCTTTTCGTACCTAGCTTGCTACACTGTCTTCCCACAAAATTCCAGTTTAAATCAGGATAGACACGGAGTAATTCGGCAAGATCGCAAACCTTGAGCAAGACCTCTGCTGTCCACTGTGAATCTTTGGCTAGCTGCACGCAGAGAATAATCAACAGGTCTTCAGGCGAAAAACTATTGATCGTGATGCCGCAAACAGAGACAGGACGCAACCGTTGCCAAAGTCGAGGAAAGTCAATATAGAAAGGAAAATAGGCAGGAGTAATTCCTTGATGCAGATCTACACCTATTTTTCTCTCAGGATGAGCAAAGCTACATTCCCAATCAACCTGATTTTGGGGCGGGGTATAATAACCCTCTTTTCTCAACAGAGCTTGTGCTTGGCTATATTCGGTTCGAGAAACTAAAAAATCCAGATCGACAAACTGTCTAAGAGCTAAGTCACCATAGAGGTCAGCAGCTAAAACTATCCCTTTGTAGGGAATAGCCGCAACATTATGGCTAGCAAACAATTTGGTGAGCGTCAGCAGTTCTCGGACAAATAGCAGGTTCGACCTGGTAATTGCCTGAACGTATGCCTGTAAACGCTGCAATGTATCTGGCGGGACGGCGTTGGGGATAGCCTGGGCGATCTGAGCCAAATTGAGATACATTAACGGAATTACTTTTTGCAGCCTAGAAGTAGTAACAAAGTAGTCCCAATCTAGATCCTGTTGGATTAATGTCTTAATGCGCTGTAAATCATCTGAGCTTAATGTAGTTTTAGCACAGCAGAGAATAAGCTCTAGTTCGGGACGCACAACTGGTGACATGACGGTTGGTCGGAATTGAATAGCTTGGGTATTGAATGACTTTTTTCATACCAAGCCTAGCCGAAAAATTATCGTTTGATGACGTTTTTGACGATTTTAATTAATTCTCAGTTTGAAACACTAGTGTAATACACAAAGGTCTGGGCGATCGCTTTGATGGTATACCGCGATCTATCGACTTAGGTTTCTAAGTACTGTTCAACAGTGGCAGCGACTATGGATACTAATTCTAAATTACGAGGTCGAGAAAGTTTGAGCAGAGATACTCGCTGGGCAAACTGCGTCAACTTGAGAAAATAGGCTGGATCTTTGGCTGGCAATAGTGATGAGCCAAACCGAGCTACGTAGACATTGCGCAACAGAGTGAGAAGAATCTCTTGAGAAGTCAGAGGCTTGATCGCCACATTTTGATCTGTACCCAGAACAAAGATTTGCTTGAGTGGTACTGGCTTGAGCAAGAAATCTTGAAATAGATAATCTCGTTTTTCTAGGCGCTCGATCAGCTTGGGTAAATCTTCAGGATTTTTACCAATTTGGGTCACGGCATCAGGCCAGAGTTTTAGCTGAGGAAAAGCAGGATAGACCAGCGGCTGTTCAGGATTACTAAAATCGATCGCCACAACATCATCGGCAATAAAACGATGACCCCGAGCGTGAAGCGTAGCAGTCATGGTGGATTTCCCCTCTCCTTTGGGAGCAGTAAAAACTACCGCCTGCTCAGAGATTGCCACCGCACTGGCATGAAGCACAATGTATCCTCGTTGGTGCAGAATCGCCCCTAGAGCGGCACCTAGAATAAACAGTCTAAGTCGAGCCTCATCAAAATCTTCTACAGGATCGATGGTGATGCTGTTGCCCCCAGAGATCAGCATCGTGCCAATGCCTTGCCAAAAAAGATATAGTCCTGCTGGAGTTGATTCACAGCAAAAAAAATACTGTTCTAAATCTGTTAAAGGAGATCGCTCTATAGTTTGTTGCCTAATCTCAACATCAAAATCAGGACGATTATAACCGATTAATTCAGGCAGTTTAAATGCTGATTTAATCTTTAAGCCGTAAGCATAATAATAACTATCTGTGCAGCTTGACTGCTGAGACAAGAGTAAATTGGCGGAATTACCATCTACCTTACTGGCTACAGAAGTAAAGCTGAAAGAGTCATCTGACATAACCAATTATGAATGAGTAGCAATAATAATTGAGTAATAAATAAACTATTAAAGAAAGGCAAAAGCCTAGATTTAAGTAGGGCTTTTGCCTATT
The DNA here is from genome assembly GCA_039817275.1 of Cyanobacteria bacterium J06648_1. GTDB lineage: Bacteria > Cyanobacteriota > Cyanobacteriia > Cyanobacteriales > Xenococcaceae > Waterburya. The sequence goes on from JBCBWB010000054.1 coordinate 11,179, forward strand.
AACAACTAGCGGAAAATAATTAGCTGATCTAAATCACTTTCATCCACCGTCACAATAGGCTTCATCGTTTGCAGCGCGGACATTTTGTATCCAGTGCCTCTCCATTGGAGAACTCAGAGCGGACGCGAAGCGTCCATGTCTCCTAAAGGGAGGCACTAGGGCATTCGCCCTTCAATCATCGTCCCCATAATCTTACTTTGCAAGACTCTAAGGGATGGCTCTGCGCTAAGCAATTTGTGACTGCCAGCAGCATTTATGAACCAAGTACGCCAGCATTAGGCAAGCTTGGGTCTCCAGGAGTTCCTTGAGGAACATCTGTGGAAAAGATAGCGTTATTTTGTTCGGTAATTTCTTCAATCTGACCATGAACAAATAGTTCTGGTTCAACGAAGTTTTTCTTCTGAGATTTAGCCACTAGTAAGTCCTCTCTGTTTAACAATTAGTTAATAAAGCGCAATTTATAATTGCTTAAGGTGCGGTATAAATACCGTATTCAGAATATACCACAGTTCAAAATTCTTGGATTAATTATTATTAATTAAATTATTGATATTTTGCATAACAGAAGAATCACAAGTGGTTTTTATGGCTAATTGCTTAAACAATAGGAAAATATAATATCAGCTAAATCACTAAGTTTGAGAAAAAAGCACTGATATTGACTCAAAATCTCATTAAAAAGAGCAAAAATTAAAATCATCTAATGATCAAAATTAATCAACTCAAACTATGCTTCGTATCTTACTTTTTGATGTCGCTAACCTTGAACCAAAGAGCTAAGTTGACTGTTTTCCAAATAGTCATCGTGTCTACACTACTATTCTCCCGAGCAATATATCGTTGATAAGCGGCTTGAAAGGTATCCAGATTTACATAATTGGCGATCGCTTTAAATTGGGAGAGAGATGTCAGACTAGTTAGCTCGGATTCATGAGTCCGCATACCAGATTCAAAAGCCGCACTGAGATTGCCCTTATCACCCCGCTGCTCTATTTCTGGCGGCAAAATACCCTGCAAACCGCGACGCATAATCATTCTCGTTAGTCCGTGACGCATTTTCTGATCGGCAGGTAGGGAGAGGCAAAACTCAACTAAACGCTTGTCCCAAAACGGATAGCGGAGTTCAACACCTAAAGGGGCAGCAGTGCGGTCCAATAGCTCAAGGGTGGCAGAAATTGAGCCGACATTGATGGCGTTGAAATGTTCTTCCCGTTCATTGCTAGTAGGAATAAAACTTTTAGCAGCTAGTTTTTGTCGATGCTCCAAAAAGTTACTGCGTTTTAAGAAATCGGGGTTGACTAAAGCCAGAGATGAGAGACGTGGTTGATTGCGCACAAGCATCAGTCTGATCTGCTTGGCTATTCCTCGACAGCGCCAGTAAGCATAGCGAGTCAGCCGATTCTTGGACATCAGCGGCTGTAGAGCGTATTCCTGAAGATAAGCCCACAGAAGCGGCAAAAAAGGAGTATTAAAGTTACGACAGTATCCACGTAATTCAGGTATGAAGGCGCGCCATTTGCCTGCTCGAACCAGTTCTCGCATATAGCCAAAGCCATGGGAGATAGCACTGTCGCCATCAAAGCCATCCAAAATCACTCTTACACCCTGCTCCTGTGCCAGATGGTATGCCTGCCAATTCAAATATAGGTTAGCCGCAAACTGCGGTTCATCCTGATACCAGATAATTTTTTTTAGATCTCCTAAAGGACTAAAGCGATCTCCCTTGACATAGTGAGGCTGTAATCCCTTGCCCCGAAGCACAGAATTGATATAAAAACTTTCGTCTGACTCAGGCACCTGCTCAAATACAGCCGAAAAAGTATGGAGATCGGGCTGCTTGGTCTCTGCCAAAAGATGGCGTGCAGCACAGGTAATAGATGATGAATCTAGTCCGCCACTCAGCATCGCACCGACAGGATATTTTGAGCGTAAACGACAGCGTACCGCTTCGAGAAAGATAGTACGGAACCGAGCTGCATATTCAGCATCTGAATTTAGCTTCAACTCATATTGCGGATCTAGCTGCCAGTAAGACTGAAGCTGAAATCCTGTCGCCGTGAGGGTCAAACTGTGCGCGGGGGGGAGTCGCCAAATCTGCTGGTAGATTGTAGCGGTCTTATCGTAAAACTCTGAAGTCAAAAATTCTCCGACTCTAATCTCATTTAGCTGGCGGGTCACTGTCGGCACACAAAACAAAGCTTTGATCTCCGAGGCAAAGACGAAGGTAGATCCCGAATTGTAATAGTAAAAAGGTTTAACGCCAAAATGATCTCTGGCGCAGAATAGTCTCTGGCGAGCAGCATCCCAGATGCCAAAGGCAAAATCTCCTACCAGGCGCTCAGTACAAGATTCCCCCCACTGCTCATAGGCACTCAGAATAATCTGACTATCGGTAATTTCTTGCTCTGGGGAGGCAAGCTTCAATCGAGTAATTAACTCGGCTCGATTATCAATCCGAGCATCAGCGGTAATTGCTAAACCCGATTCGCTGACCCAGGGAAGCTGCTCGGCAACTGATTCAGCAGTTGTCCACCGCAAACGATTGCCCATAGCGATCGCCCCTTCTCGCCAGACATCTTGAGCATCACTGCCGCGGTGTTCTAGAAGCTCGACCATGGCAACGATATCTGATTTTGCTACCTCCCTACCATCACTGTAGTGAATCCCAACGATCGCACTCATTGTTTCTGTCCGTTCATGTTCGCAGATCTAAACCATCGCCTCATTATCAACTTCTACCAAACCCTTTGCGGCTAATTTACCAATCAGTTTAATAATGTACTGAGTACAGGCTTCTGGCTCGATGTCGTACTCTGCCAAGATTATTTCTTGGATTTCAACTAGGCTTTTGCCAGACTGTAACAATTCCCAGATCAAAGATCCTGTCTCATTGAGACCATAGTAGACCCCCGATTGCAGTTCCAAAATAACCGTTTCTCCGAGTAATTCCGAAGAAGCTTGAGATTCTGAGACAGTAATAGTAGATTTCAAGGTGAGTTTTTTGTTATTATTCACAACAATTATTAGCTTATTTATATGAAACTGATTAATCTAGTTAATCTTATTTTAAGAGCATACTAAAAGTATGGCTAAAAGAAAATCGCTAAGAGCAGGATACATCTAGACTGTGCGAAAACCTGCCTTTCCGTCAAACCTGATTGATTGATTTGCACAAAAAAAGCCAAAGGTTGAGCCAAAAGCACCTACAATGTCCCGTTAATAACCAGCGGAAAATTTAATATTTTTTATCTTAATAATTTATCCCAAACGGTGTCAATTTATCTTGAGAGTCATGATGGCAAAACGAGGCAAACTTTATAATTCGGGAGCCAATTTAGCAATTAGTAGCCTCGTCCGCTGCTATCTGTCAGGGAGATTATTGACCAGCACTCAGACCCATAGAGGCTTTGGTCTCCAAGTAGCTGTGCGCCAGGGTCGCACTGGCGCCGCTCGCCGCAGGTAACGCTGCCCGAGACACACTTCGTTGTTATACGGCGGAGTAATCTCTGACTAGTTTTTAAGATTTTTTTAGTCAAGCACTTTTTATATTTACCTAGTTGTTTAGGAGCAAGAATTTGTCAGACTTATTTTTTGAGCGAGCAGAAAATGAGAAAAGCTTTCCTCCCCAGCAGCGAGCAACCATCTTGCCACTGTTAGGAACTCTCAGAAGAAAAGCAATTCTAATCGCCGCTATTACCACCTCAGTTACCCTGCTGTATTCTCATTTAAATCGGGGTCAGAAACCACCCAAGGAATATGCGGGGAATTTTCAGCTCTTAGTCGAACCCCTGACTTCGGCAGCCAAATCGGTCGATCCCATTGCCCTAGCACAAAGCGAAAGTCGCACCAGCGAGCTGTTTGAGATTGACTATCCCAGTATGATCAAGTTTTTGACTTCTGGTAATATTTTGGGCGATGTTGTTGCCGAGGTAAAAACTCAATATCCTCAATTTACCTTGGAACAGCTAAAGCAAAATTTACAGGTAGAGAGAGTCGGCACCAATAAGTTCGACGCTAGTAAAATTATTGCCATCAACTACACCGAGAAAGATCCCGAACTGGTAAAGCTGGTGCTTGAGTCTACGGCGCAAAAGTATCTAGATTTTTCGCTTAACAGCCGTCAAGAGGGGGTCAATCGTGGAATTCAGTTTATTGAACGTCAGCTACCAGAACTAAACGAAAAAGTAGCCACTAGTCTCAATGAAATTCAAACTTTACAAGAAGAGTATCAGATTACCGAGGCAGATACGGCAGGAGAGTCTGTATTTGGTACTGTGCGAGATATACAAAACCAACAGCTAGAAACCAGCAAAGAGATTAGCGAAAAACAGCGAATTGTGGCTAATTTACAGAGCAAGCTGAATATTGGTATTGATGAGGCGATCGCCATTTCTACCTTGAGGGAGAACCCTAACTATCAAAATTTAATTACCCAGCTCAACGATCTAGAGCGAGAAATCGCCTCAGCCTCAGCTAGATTTAATGCCAGCAGCCCACAAATCAGCACTTTGACCGAGGAAAAGCAGCAAATTCTGTCCTTGCTTAACGCCGAAACCAGAAAGATTCTCCTCAACGAAGAAGTATCGGGTCGAGCGAATCGCTTCTTAGTATTGAATAATGATGATTCGATTCTTTTAAGTTTGGTGCGGGATTTAGTCACGGCTGCCAACGAACTAGAAATGCTGGATGCGCGAAAAGGGGCGATCGACCAAACTGCTAGCGTCTATCAGCAGCGGGCGCAGCAGTTCCCTGAAGTTTCGCGGCGCTACAAAAAGCTCCAACAGGAACTCGAGATTGCCAATCGCACTAGAGAACAGCTATTGGTGCAGCAAGACAAGCTGCAAATTCAGGCTTCCCAAACCGAAACCCCATGGTCAATCGTCAGCGAACCCAGCATTCCCCAGGATGGGCAGGGAAACCCTCTACCTTTGCCCGTACGCAGCCAAAACAAGTCATTGCAGGGACTGATGGCAGGTTTGCTGTTGGGAGTAGGGACGGCAGTACTGTGGGAAAAAATACGCGATGTGTTTTACAGTACCGAGGAGGTGATCGCGGCGACTAGTCCCTCAACCGTATTAGCCGAGATTCCCTATAACGCTAGTTTTCAGCGAAGATATATTCGTCAGTCTTGGCTCAAGTTTTTACCCCCCGCGAAGGTGCAGGAGCATCAAGACGAAGATTTTCTGGCGGCGTTTGATCGACTATATAGCAATATCTATTTTCGCTTTCGCGATGCCTCAATCAATTCGATTGCCGTCTGCTCGGCAAATTCGGGAGACGGCAAGTCTACCGTCGCTACAGGCTTGGCACGGGCGATCGCGGCTCAGGGGCATCGAGTAATGTTAGTGGGGGCAAATTCCTTTAGCTATCAACTGCCCGAAAATACCACTACGGTGAGCCAGATTCAGAACAATCTCTATATTTCCATTGTTTCTCAGGCAGCGATGAACAGTTCAATTCAGCGAGAGCGACTGATGAAGCAGTTTGCGGCGGAATATGAATATGTCATTTATGACACTCCAGCAATGTTAGATTCGGTCACGGCGAACTTTCTCTCCGTCAATACTGACGGGGTACTGCTGGTCACGGCGCTGAAGCAAACCAAAAAGGAAGATTTTAATAAAGCCCTACAGCAAATAGAAGGATTTAAATTACCCTTACTGGGAATAGTTACCAACCAGAACTGTAGCAACAGCTTTAATCCTGGAGCGTTTCGTCTAACGACATTTGGCGATCGCGCCACAGGTTTCCAGGGTAGTCGTCAGGTAGATCATTCCTCTCTGGCTTTTGGGCAAGAGAGTCAGGCAAAAAGCGAGGGGAGAGGACGCTATCAGTTTTTAGACAGCGCTGCTAATCCTGCTGACAATCTGTCTGGATCTACGGCTAAACCAGCAGCAAGAAGCAACAAAGCACCAAATAAATCATCCACTCCCAATTCGGCGCTCAAAGTCAATTTGGGCGATCGCCCCTATGACCGTCAGCCAGATATGAGACCACAGCCGCCAGAATCATCCGACCACTGGAAAAATTAATCCCTAACCTAGCTAGGAATTTTTGCTAGCCGCTAATCGCTTTTCTGCTGGGTCAGCTCTGACTGTCTGAGGCGATTCATTCACCATATCTCATAAGTACGGTTCAACTATTGTGTCATCAAGCTCTCTCAAAAAACTAGCTTTACGCGGAACAGTCTGGACTGTTGCGGGATATGGCACAAGTCAAATGTTGCGCTTTGGCAGCAATTTAATTCTGACTCGCCTACTCGTACCCGAACTATTTGGTTTGATGGCGCTGGTTCAGGTTTTTATTCAAGGTTTGAACCTATTTTCCGATATCGGTATTGTGCCGAGCATTATTCGTAGCGATCGCGGCAATGAGCCGCTCTTTCTGAATACAGCCTGGACAATCCAGGTGATTCGGGGCTTTATACTCTGGTTGTGCTGCTTGGTCATTGCTCTGCCCGCTGCCTACTTTTATGACGATCCACGGCTGCGGTGGTTGGTTCCCTTGGTAGGTCTAAGCACAATTCTGATGGGATTTAAGGCTACCAGTATTGCGACCCTCAATCGGCAGCTGAAAATGGGCAAACTAGCTTTATATGAGCTGGGTACTCAGCTAGTTTCCCTGACGATTCTTATTACCTGGGCCTGGCTCAGTCCCAGTATTTGGGCTTTAGTTGGCGGCAATCTGGTCTCAGTTGCTCTGCAAACCCTAATCAGCCATTTTCTGCTTCCAGGTAAGCTCAATCGTTTTGCCTGGAATCAAGCTGTAATCAAAGAAATTACTACTTTTGGTCGTTGGATTTTACTTTCAACGTCCATGATGTTTTTAGCATCTCAGATTGACCGAATTCTACTGGGAAAAATATTTTCGCTCCAAACCCTGGGCATCTATCTTGTTGCCTTCACCTTTGCCGATATTCCGCGACAGATTAGCATTAAAATTGGCAATCGAATTATTTTTCCTGCCTTTTCTCAGCTCGTTCATCTGCCGCGAGAACGTCTAAGAGCCAAAATTATTAATAAGCGGGGACAGATTGTCTTGGCTTTAGCACTGCTTCTGAGTCTTTTATGCTGTTTTGGCGATCAAATTATTCTCGTTCTATATGATGCTAGATATGTCGATGCTGCTTGGATGCTACCAGTATTGGCGTTAGGACTGTGGCCGCTGTTGCTGTGCCAGACCGTCAATCCCCTCTTACTATCTGTCGGTCAGCCCAAATATATTGCCTGGGGCAACCTGGGCAAGTTTCTTTATATGCTGATTGCTTTTCCTCTCGCCAGTTCAGTCCTAGGAACGTTGGGCGCCATTATCGCCATTGCCCTCAATGATTTACCACTTTATTTACTGGTCAATTATGGTCTTTTTAAGGAAAAAATAGGCGTTTGGCGGCAGGATATGGTGCTTACCCTGGTTTTTGGCTTATTTATTGCGTTTTTTTCTGGCTTAAGAATATTCTTGGGTTGGGAATTTACTTTTCCATCAGCTTTTACCTAGATTTTTGAGAACTGGCAATATGCGTTTACCAAACTTTATTATTATTGGTGCCGCCAAATCTGGCACTACTACTCTCTACGAATATCTGTGTCGTCATCCGCAGATATTTATGAGTGACCCTAAAGAGCCGAACTTTTTTGCCAGCGATCGCAACTACGCCCAGGGTCTAGATTGGTATGCTCAACTGTTTCAAGGGGCAAAAGCAGAGCAAATGGTGGGAGAAGCATCAACTCCCTACACCCACCAACTGCACATCCCTGATGTGCCTCAAAGAATTTTCCAGACCGTACCTCAGGTCAAATTGATTTATATTATGCGGCATCCTGTAGATCGGGCTTATTCTCAGTATCTACAGCAAATCAAGATTTTTCAAAGTCGCCACTACAAAGCCAAGCTTGAAGCCTTCAAAATTCCCGAAACTTTTGAAGAACTATTAGCCAGAGGCAATCAAACCATTGATGCGGCAGACTATATGGAACAGATCGATGTCTTAGCTGCCAGCAATTATCTAGAGATAATTAATCGCTATCTTCAGTTCTTTAGTCGAGATTCGTGCTTATTTCTGCTATTTAGAGATTTAATTCAAGAGCCAGCGAAAACGGTAGATTTAGTTTGCGATTTCTTAGAGATAGAGCGGGCTACAGATTTAATGCAGCAGACCAAGATTGAAGCTAATGTTTCGGCAAAACATAAGGAGTGGTATTTGCGATCGCGCTTAACGGCACCTCTTAAAGCAGTTCCTGGGCTTAACCGTTTTGCGACTCTGCTGCCTCAGGAAATTCGTGATGGTGTTTATACCCTGCTTAATCAGCTACCTTATAAAAAATCTTTGGCTCGCGCTTATCTGCCAGAGCAGATGCTACCAGAAACCCGCACTGCTTTACTCGCTAGGTTTGCCGAACCCAATCGGCAACTGGCTAATTTTCTACAGCTAGATTTATCCCATTGGAATTATTAAAAATTATTGAAATTATCTTAAACAACGGCTATGAATCTTCCTCCACAGCTCATCATGATTGCCTGGATTCCGATCGTTTTTTATTTCTTTCGGCGATTTAAAGCAACTGAAGCGGTAATTATTAGCTTTGTTGTCGCTTGGCTATTTTTACCACAGCGAGCAGGCTTTACCTTTCCTGGACTGCCCGATTACGAACGGATGTCGGCTACAGTCTACGGTATTTTGCTGGCAACTGCCCTCTACGACCTTGAGCGCCTACGTCGATTTAGCTTTAGCTGGGTCGATTTGCCGATGGCAGTCTGGTGCTGTTGTCCTTTATTTTCTTCCCTCAGCAACGAGCTTGGTCTTTATAACGGTATTTCCCTACTGCTGCTGCGGACGATGAGCTATGGCGGCCCGTATTTTTTGGGTCGAATCTATCTCAATAATCTGCGGGATATGCGCAAACTGGCGATCGCAATCTTGGTTGGCGGCTTAATATATGTTCCCCTGTGTCTATTTGAAATTCGCATGAGTCCTCAACTACATCGCTTGGTCTATGGTTATCACGGCAATCCTGCTTTTGCCCAGACTATTAGATATGGCGGATTTAGACCCACGGTATTTATGGAGCATGGTCTCTCGGTGGGGATGTGGATGATGGCAGCTACTCTAATTGGGATTTGGTTCTGGAAAACTGGCGTTTTGCGCGAGATTGGCGGAATTCATATTCGTTGGCTGGTGGGAATATTACTGGTCACTTTTGTCCTGAGTAAATCTACTGGTGCCTATGGTTTATTATTTCTGGGAGTGGTTTTTCTCTTTGTTGCCTGGCAGTTCCACACCTCCATCAGCGTCCTGATTTTGATTGTGGCGATGAGTTTTTATCTCCAGCAGAATGTCGGGCCCGATACCATGCTAGGCGACCGCATAATTACCACTCTCGAACCCATTGCTCCAGTTGAGAGACTAGAGTCTCTCCAGTTTAGATTTGACAACGAAGAATTACTCAAGGCCAAAGCGAGGGAAAGAATCTTGCTGGGTTGGGGTGGCTGGGGACGCAACCGCGTCTATGAGTACGATTGGAAAGGTGATCTGGTTGATGCCGCCGTTACCGACAGCCTCTGGATTTTGGCCTTTGGGATGAATGGGTTGGTCGGTTTAATCTCTCTCTTTGGCTCGGTATTTCTGCCAATTTTGGGCTTTATCTGGTATTTTCCCGCTAAAACTTGGTCTAACACCGAAGTAGCTTCTGCTGCTGCCTTAGCCATCATTGTGCTGCTTTATATGCTCGACTGCTTGCTGAACAATCAGCCCAATCCGATCTTTACTCTAGCTACAGGAGCCATTTCGGGACTGGTAGTGTTTGAATCGACAAAATATTGCTCCCCCAAACCGAAATCGATGCCTTCCCAAGCAACTAACGATAATTTCTTAAACTAGAGGGGAATACTCTGGAATTAATAATCAAGTTCAGTGGTTTTGATGCAAAATATTCAGTACGCTTGATGTGAATTAGCTTTGTTTGAGCTTGCCATTATCCGCACCCTGGAGGGTATCGAGCGGGAGCAATTTGAGTAAGCAGCTCGTCATCACTGCGAATTAAGGGCGGAAGTACTTTCCTCCTTGAGGGCAAATATTTCCATCGCCGCCTGATTTTGCTGCGGATTTGCCGACCAGGTTTTCTGGAGTTTAAACAACTCCCGTGTATTAATTTGCAAATCTTCGGTGGGAAAGTTGTACATTGCCTCCAACACAGTCCAACCATCTGACTCGGCTGGATCATCTGCTGTTTCAATCAGAGCCGAACGAATTGCCATAAAGCCATTTTTTTGAGGATGGGTTTTAATCACTGTACCCAAGTCTTGAAGAAACTGCTCCCCTTCTGCCGTCTTGGTAAATCGATACATGTCAACCCGATCGCAGGCAAAACGACTATTTAACCAGTACCCCAACTCCTCTAGAGTCTCGCGATCAACAAACCGCGAGTACATCCGAAACTCACGGGTCATTTCTCCCGTCTTGGCAAACTTTTCTAACGACTTGACCGAAATCCTGCCGTTAAATGGACCATAGATTAGCTTGACCTTTTCGGCACCATAAGCTTTTGGAGCCTGCATGGCGATCGCCGATAAACCGATTGCTGCACCAATTAAACAACGAGAAACAGCTTTTAGTTTGGCAATTTGCTTGAGATTCATCACTAATATTAGATAGCTAAATTTAAACGATATATTTGAAAGGCATGTTTTATAGCACTTAAGTAATTCTACGATTACTAATGTCTGGGTTGTCGGCAATAAAAACAAAAATGAACCAAATCCAAGCAAACTTCTTGAAACTTTTATAATCTGAGTAGATCTATTAAAGAAAGCATGATGAACGAGTCTGAACAATTACGTACTTTGGCAGTAGATATTGGTGGTAGCGGCATCAAAGTTATGGTGCTAAATAACGATGGCAATCCTCTGAGCGATCGCGATCGCCTAAAAACGCCCCATCCCGCCAAGCCCAAAAAGGTAATTGAGACCATTCTGACTCTTGCCAACAAACAAGAATACAATCGCGTTTCCGTCGGCTTTCCTGGAGTAGTCCAAAACGGCGTTATCAAAACTGCGGTCAACCTCCACGATGATTGGTTGCAATACGACCTGGCTAGCAAACTAGAGAAACTGCTGTCTAAACCAGTCAAGGTAGCTAATGATGCCGATATTCAAGGCTTTGGGGCGATCGCCAATCAAGGAGTCGAGTTAGTAATCACCCTCGGTACAGGATTTGGTTCGGCTTTATTTATCAACGGTAAGCTAGTTCCCAATCTAGAAATGGGACACCATCCCTTCCGCAAGCGAGAAACTTACGAAGAACAGCTTGGTAGAGCGGCGTTTGAGAAGCATGGGGCGAAAAAATGGAACTTGCGCCTGCAAAAAGCGATCGCCCACCTGGATCATTTGTTTAATTACGACTCACTATATATAGGTGGTGGTGAAGCCAAGCAGATTGACTTCAAGCTACCCGATAATGCCAAAATTGTACCCAACGTTACAGGGTTGCTGGGGGGAATTAGGTTGTGGACAAGTTGAGTGATTGATGACTAATGACTAATGTTAATTAAGTAAAACACTTAATGCCCTGTTCTCTCGTACAGAATTTATCTTCAAATACAAGATCCATATTGGGGGAACCTTCCCCCAAACCCCAATCTCGCGCATTCCCTTGCGCCTTGCGGCGACGCGGGGTCGCTCGCCTGATGGGGACGTTACGACTTCCCCATACCCCTCCGTACAAGAGTAATACTTATCGGCTTGATGAAATTTGACATTTGAAACTAGTTCTTGGATATCTGAAAAAAGTTACGTTTGTCAAAGTTTAGCTAGATTGACAAGTACCCTTGCCACTTATAAATGGTGGGGATTTCAGAGGTTGGTGTTGTCAAGTTAATTCGCATCAGATGTTAAATGCTAAATGTTAAATGCTAAATGTCTACTGATTGCTGCTCCAGTTGATCGGCAAGGGTAAAGGATTATCCTGAGCATCATCAGCCTGGGGTGGGTTGGCTGTAGCTCGATCTAAAACTGCTTCTACGCGATCGTAGATCTCTTGAGCTTCTTCTAAGGAATTACCAATGCTGGTCAAACCGAGCTTGCCAAATTCCGATAATGCTCCCATCAGATGAAACACCGTACCCGTGCGGCTGCTGCTGTCAAAGTGGAGTCTTTCTTGAGCAATAATGTCCATCAGATCGTTGGGTAACAAGCCGTAATACTGCTGTTTCTGGAGGTTGTCGGTAGAAATATAGTGCTTTTCCTGATTTTGCTGGCTCAGAAAGTTTCCTGTGTCGTAATCAAAAGTGCCGTTGGTAAGCAAGCGTAAAGTCATAAAGGGATGAGTTGTACCGCCTTTTCTCAGGTTGATTTCGATCGCCTGAATATCCCATTTTTGGCTATCGGGGTCTTGCACTGTAATAAAATCGACCCCATAACGTTCGATTGCTCCTTTTGCCGCCAAGACCTCTCCCACCTTTAAACCAAGCTCCTGTAGCTCATGGCGATAGTCCGCATCGGCAGGAAAATAGCAGCCTTCATACACCTGTCCATCGACACCACCCAGAATCTGATCGTGGGTAGAAACAATTTCTACTTCTCCCGATGGTCTAATATACCCCTGGACACTGGGCGATCGCTTGATTTTTCCTTCAACAAATGCCTCGACAATTGCTCCTAATTCGGGAATCCGAGCCGAAAAAGTTGACCAAGTCTCTCCTGCACCCTGAAAGCTCATATTTTTTAGCTGCTTGCTTAACGCTGTTTTGGCTGATGCTGTATCTTGCTTCTGGGGCGAGAATTCGGCAATCGGTCGGAGATCGAGCAGGGCATTACCCTCTCCTGAAAAGCCTTCGTTGAGCTTGACCACAATCCGTTGTAAAGCAGGCTGTCTCTGCCACAGTTGCCACAGCTCTTCCAGCAGATCTGCGACATTACGGACGGTATAACTACCGTCGGGATGAGCAATTCCCGCCTCCGCAAAGATCCGACGGCTGCCGCTTTTAGAACCCCAAGCAAGTACTTCAGGAGATGCCGCCAGCAGGGGAATACCCAGCTTAAGAGAAAGCTGCTGCTCTAGATCGGTAGAGTTATAGCAGACCATGTAAGATTTATTGGGGCGTAATGCCCGCCGTATCTTTTCAACTAAACGAGGGCGGTCTAAAACCTTTTGTGTCAAGGGCTTAAGGGAGCCATCGTAGGTGCTAATTAAGAGCAGGCGATCGCGAGCATGGGAAAAGGGAATTCCTGGTAGTAGCTGTAGATAGTAGTCGATGACGATCGGACACAATGGCAGGGCGGTAATATAAATCACCCTGGTTAAAGGATTACGCAGGCGAATTAAAGAAAATAGCAGCCTCTCTTCGTAGTGCAGAAACCCCTCAACCTTATCTCCTACCTGCTGATCGACACTGAAAGAAGGGATTACCAAAATATCATAGTCATCCTGATCGAAAATATCGATGCTCTGCCAAAGCTGCCCCTCTTCATCAGATCTTGTCCATTCTCGAAGCTGATTTTGTAACTGTCGAAAACGCTCTGTTGCTTCTGAATGACTTTCTACCATGGTTCAGGCTAAATATACTCACAGGAAAACTTCCAGAATTATAGTAACTCGCTCTGAATCTAGATGTTTTATCTGTTTCAAGAATTAATCAAGTCTTGCGTTTTGTTGAAATCAAAACCTTCCTCTTTGAGCTGGAGATCGCGCAATATCCTACTGCTAAATCTATATCTTTGTACCGATCTATTTTTTCGACTCTATTGCTAATATTTTGTGAATCGGCTAAGCGCAAGCTATAGTTTCATCTTTAAATTTGTTTATCAATGCCTTCACAGTACATCGTAGTAGTCGGTTGTGGACGCTTGGGGTCTATTCTGGCTTCTCGTCTCAGCAGTCAAGGAAATAGCGTGGTGGTAATCGACCCTCACGAAAGCTCTTTTGATAATTTAAGTAGTGACTTTAGTGGTTTTCAGATCGCTGGTGATGCTTCGGAAATTGAAGTTTTACGCAGTGCCAAAGTTGAGCAAGCAGATTGCCTATTAGCAGTTACCGATAAGGATAATATCAACTTGATGGTGACACAAATAGCAAAACAGATATTTAAGACATCGATCGTCTTGGCAAGAGTTTTTGACCCCGCCAGAGAAAAGATCTACCGCGATTTTGGCATCGCTACGATCAGTCCCACCAAGCTTTCAGCCGATGCTTTTATGGCTAATCTTCCTAGCTAAATCAGGAATATACAACATCCTATGAAAATTATTTTGATTGGCGGGAGTAAGTTAGCTTATTTTCTAGCCAAACAATTTGCCAGCAAGAATTACTATACGACTATCATTAACGCCAATCTTGATGAAGCAAAGACGCTATCGCGAACTTTAAAGGCAACTGTTATTCATGGGCAAGGTAGTAATCCTGTAACCCTGGGAGAAGCGGGAGCATTACAGGCTGATGTCGTATTATCTCTAACTACCGAGGATGAAGACAATCTGATTGCCTGTCAAATCGCCCAAAAAGAGTATGGCGTACCCCGCACGATCGCTTTAGTTAACGATCCAGAAAATCAGCAAATCTTTGAGAAGTTGGGGATCACCGTCGCTTTTTCGGCGACCCAAATTATCGCTCGCCTGATCGAACAACAAACCACTACAGGAGATATACAAAACCTGCTGCCGATCGCTGATGGGAAAGTTAACGTTACTGAAATCGCCTTGGAAAAAGACAACCCCGTAGTCGGAAAGAACATTGATGAACTTCAGCTACCGAGTGGTACTTTGATTGGCTGTATTTTGCGACAGGGAGAGGTAATTGTTCCCAATGGCGAAAACGATCTACAGGCTTTAGATCGTTTAGTGGTTATTGGTCAACCAGATAGTTATGGGCAGTTGATGCGGTTGCTGTGTTGTGAGTAGTTAGTTTTTTAGTTTTTAGTTTTTAGTTTTTAGTCATCAAAATGCTACTTGAAGGGAAATCGGTTAATCGCTATAGTCAGTTTTTGCGTCAGCGTTATCGAGCAATTCTGGGCTATACGGGTCTTATCTGGGCGATCGCAGGATTGGTAATTCTTTCTCCTCTATTAGCACTTATCTTCTATCCTGAAGAGATTAATCTCGCTTGGGGATTCGCTGTACCTGGTATTGCTTTAAGCCTCGTTGGGGGGCTACTCTGGCGTTTTCTAGCACCCAAGAAAGTAATTAGTCTCTCCCTACCCGAAGGTTCGGTGATCGTAATTCTAGCTTGGTTAGTGGCGATCGCCGTTAGCATGATCCCCTTTATGCTCATTCAAGGATTAAACTTTTCTCAGGCTGCCTTTGAGTCTACTAGCGGCTGGACAACTACAGGCTTGTCGGTAGTGGATGTAACTCAGGCTTCTAAACTAATTCTGCTCTATCGCAGCAACATTGAACTAGCAGGGGGTGGTGGTTTTGCCATAATTGCCCTAAGCGCCATTTCTGGGCTGTCTGGGGCTGGTTTGACCTCAGCAGAGGGTCGAAGTGAGCAACTTGCTCCCAACGTCAGGCGATCGGCTAAATTAGTCTTGAGTATTTATTCTGGCTATGCCGTAGTCGGGATTGTGGCGTTAGTACTGGCGGGAATGGGCTGGTTTGACGCGATTAATCATTCTTTTGCTGCCCTTTCTACGGGGGGCTTTTCGACCCGCACCGATTCTATTGGCTACTGGGATTCCCCTGCGATCGAAGCTGTTACTATCGTCTTGATGATTTTGGGTACGGTCAACTTCCTAACCAGCTACTTTCTGTTGCGAGGCAAATTTAAGCCCGTCTTCCGCAACGGTGAGATTAGACTAATGGGTTTAGTTATTCCCCTCTGTGTCCTCATCGTCTTTTTTGGGGTGGCGGTAAACTTATACGAGACAGTGGGTAAAGCCGTACGGGTATCGATCTTTGAGATTGTTTCTGCTCTTTCAACAACGGGCTTTTCTACCGTCGGCTATAGTGACTGGAGTAGTCTGGGCTGGACGATTATGATTATCCTAATGCTGATCGGTGGTGGTACTGGCGCAACCGCTGGGGGGATCAAGCAGTTTCGGATCTACGCTTTATATCGAGCATTTCTGTGGGAGGTCAAACGAATGATGCAGCCTCAGAATACCATTACCGAACCGAGTTATTGGCAGGGCGATCGCCGCAGCTTTTTGAGCGATCGCCAAATCCGTAACACTGCCATGTTTATCTTCATCTACTTCCTGATATTTCTAGTAGGAGTAATTGTTCTCGCTGCCTATGGTAATCCCATTGCCGATAGTCTATTTGAATATGCCAGCAGCCTTAGTACCGTAGGTCTTTCCATTGGTCTGACTTCAGGGGATGCTCCTGGGGGTTTAATCTGGACACAGATTGTCGGTATGTTTTTGGGACGTTTAGAGTTCTTTACCGTTTTTATTGGGATTATACGACTATTTAAAGATTTACCTTCAGTTTTATAGTCGTTTCAACTAATTTTGGCACATTCTAATTTGTCAATTCGAGGGAAAAGAGATTAGTAACGAAAGAGTACATACAGCCTAGCAACACAAAAGAAGCGCCTACACAGAAAACCTGATAGGCGCAATACTAATATAAAAATTACTTTTTACTCGTTACCTCAGCACAGCAACTCTAGTAAGTCTCTACATGCCAGCGATGCTCTTTCTTCATCGCCTTACGATATTCTTCCCAGTTAACGTCGTGTTTGGCAGCAGCAGCACTCATAGCTTCATCAATACCGCCTTCCATGCCTTTTAGACCACAGATGTAGGTGTGAGTCTTAGGATTTTGTACCATTTCCCATAGCTCATCTGCGTGTTCGGCAATACGGTGTTGAATGTACATTCTGCCGCCTTCGGGGTTTTTCTGTTCGCGGCTAATAGCATAGTCCATGCGGAAATTATCATGTTCTGCTACCATCTTCTCTAGCTGTTCTTTGTAGAGAATATTTTCGGTTTTAGGAATACCGAAGAACAACCAGGCTTTACCTTTAAAGTTGTAGTCAGGGTTCTTGTCTCCTTCGAGGAACATCCGCCAGAGATAAGCACGGAAAGGAGCAATACCAGTTCCTGTAGCGATCATAACGACATTCGCGTCTTCGTCTTCAGGCAAAAGCATTTCTTTGCCGACAGGACCAGTGATCGATACTTCTTGTCCAGGTTCAAGAC
>JBCBWB010000055.1:0-28136 GCA_039817275.1 Cyanobacteria bacterium J06648_1
TCGGGTAGAAATAGACTGTTCGGAGGAACGTTTGGGCAAACAAATACGTAATGCTGAATTAGAAAAAATCCCTGTAGTAGCGGTAGTTGGCAACAGGGAAGTCGAAACTCAAACTTTAAGTATCCGCACTCGCCAACAAGGAGATATTGGGACAATGAATATAACTGAGTTGCAAGAGAGTTTGGCAGAAGTTATAGCTAATAAAACTAAGATTTAGATTTTTTAGCCTGATGATTCAAATAGATAGAGAATCAAAGCTCATCACACCATTCAAGTAAAAAGTGGGAAGTATTGGAACCCAAAAAAGCGATCGCGACATGACGCTAATTGTGTCCTGTTTTATCGAGTGAAATTGTCTAGGCGTTATATGATGAGTAGAATGTTCGATTCTTGACCAAAGAATACAATATGTACAGATTCGCCCCTGCTTCAGAAACAGAACAGACTGTGTTTGGTGCTGCAAGACCTGGATATAGCAATTTAAAAGTTTTTGAGTGGATCGAATTTATGCAGAATCAAGATATAGAGCGAGTTTGTTGTTTGCTTACCCAAGGCCAATTATCAAAATACTCAGACTTGCTTGGTATTTATCAACAAAAATTTGGCAAAGAGAAAGTTTGTTGGATACCAATTAAAGACTTTCATTTTATTGATCGCAATACGCTAATCGAAAAAATATTGCCTTTTCTGATAGCAGCAGAGCAACAAGAACAAAGAGTTGTAGTTCATTGTTCTGGGGGAATTGGGCGTACAGGACAAGTTTTATCTGCTTGGTTAGTTGCCAAAAGAGGATTATCTAATAAAGAAGCAATTTCAGCAGTGAAGTCAACAGGCAGAAACCCTCATGAGGCAGTTTTAGCTACCACTATTTTGACTGGCAAAAATCCTGGAAAAATTATTCAATCTTTTGATATTTTATTAAATAATTGCCGTAATATCTGATAGATAGGCTCTAAATCATAAGCTTTATTGTTCTTGAAGATTAAAGTGAGTGCGATCGCATTACCAATATTGCAAGTAATTGTTTTGCTAATAGTGTTTTAGAAGTAGAAAAATATTTCTCTTAAAGCTTAATTGAATAAGAACTAAAAATGAATCAAAATGAATCTTTGCTACCTTTAAAAATTGCTGTGCTAACGGTTTCCGACACGCGAACTGAAGCTGATGATAAATCGGGCAAAATATTGGTGGATAATTTAACTACAGCAGGACATTTATTAGCAGAAAAAACCATTGTGACCGATAACATTTACCAAATTCGCGCTGTAACATCCAGATGGATTGCCGATGAATCTGTCCAAGTAATCTTAACCACTGGTGGTACGGGAGTAACAGGACGAGATGGTACGCCCGAAGCAATTAAACCCTTGTTAGACAAGGAAATTGCAGGTTTTGGCGAAATATTTCGGATGATTTCTTATCAAGAGATTAAAACCTCGACCATTCAGTCTCGAACTTTGGCTGGCGTAGCTAACGGTACTTATATCTTTTGTTTGCCTGGTTCTAGCGGTGCTTGTCAGACAGGATGGAGTATTATCAAAGACCAACTCGATTCTCGCCATCGTCCTTGTAATTTGGCTCAATTAATTCCCAGATTAAAAGAGACTTAAATAAGATAAGACGATCGCACCCTCGACAGTTCCTATATGCGAAGCGGTATCCTTTAGGACAACGGGGGAACCCCCGCAACGGACTGTCTCGCAATTATCCAATGGCAAAATCAACTGGTCTTGACCAAAATTTTAAAGATAGGCTTTTATCGTTAGTCGAACGCCATGAATTTGAAAGCTTAAGCTTAAAAGAGGCGGTTACGATTGAAAAGTTAGGTACTCTAACCAAATTATCGGTACGCCATAGACAATGTATCCGAGAACTAACCCTAGAAAAGCCGATTATAGTAGTCATCTTACGGGGAAATAAAACAATTTATCTCGACGATCGCCAATATCTTTTTCAGCCTGGAGAACTATTTTGTGTACCTCCTGGAATCGCTATTACTGTCATCAACCAGCCAGACGAGAAAGACAGCCTTTATCTAGCTTTGGTTTTGGAACTATCGTCACATTTACTAGAAAGAATCAGATCGGCTTATCCCAAACTGATCGATCGCGTCAGCTACGCATCACCGCTACAGTTTAAAATTCCTTTAACCAAAGATCTAGCCAACTCTTTGGTTTATTTGTTAGAAAGTGCGTTAAATGACATTAGCAACCATAACTTATATCTAAACGAGCATCGGGTAATGGAAGTAGTGCTGTTGTTGCTTAACAGCGAATGGCGGGAGCAATTGTTACAGATTATCTATCCCGATCTACCAATGCGCGTTGCCAATATTCTATGCCAAGACCTATCCCAGCCCTGGACAACTGCTAAATTAGCAGCAGAACTAAATATTAGCGTTTCCACCCTTAAGCGCCAGCTTAAAAAGCACCAGACTAGCTTTCGCCAAATACTTACCGCAGCCAGAATGGAGAAAGCGATGGAACTGATTCAACAAGATAAATATGCGATCGCTCAAGTAGCTATAGCTTGCGGTTACGAATCCCCTTCTCGTTTTGCTAGCCGTTTTTATCAATACTTTGAGATCAAACCAACTCAAGTTAAGCGTAATCTTCAAAGATGAGCCAAACGGGCGCAATTACGAACCAAAATGTACTAAGGCGATCTTTTTTTAATAGCAGAATACAAAATATCAAACACTATTCGGTTGACGATCATGCGTAGATTTTTAATTGCTGCGATCGGTTTTGGTTGCGTTAATGTTTCGACCTTACCGCTTTTAGCTTCTCCTTTTATCCTACAAAGCGAACAAGTTGAAAATGGCAGTACTTTACCAGAATCATTAGTTTTAGACGGTTTTGGCTGTACTGGCGAAAATATATCTCCTCAACTTAGCTGGCAAAATCCCCCTACAGGAACTAAAAGCTATGTAATTACGGTTTTCGATCCCGATGCACCGACTGGGGTTGGTTGGTGGCACTGGACGGTGTTTAATCTTCCAGCAAACGTTACCAGTCTACCTGCCAATGTTACGAGCAAAGGAGAAAAACTGCCCGATGGTAGCGGTCAAGGATTTACTGATTTTGGCGATGTGGGATATGGTGGTGCTTGCCCTCCTATGGGCGATCAGGCTCACGAATATGTTTTTACGGTTTATGCTTTGAATGTAGAAAATATCCCCGCTGATGAGACTACTACAGGGGCTAAATTAGCTTTTTTGATTAAAGACCATATTTTAGCTGAGGCTACACTTGTCGCTGAATATCAACGGTAGCATATATCACTAATGCTAGCTTCACAAGTAATAAGTAATATCTTTAGCTGAAGTAAGAAAATCCAACAAGCGATCTCGAAGCATATTTCTTTAAGATCGCTCGGTATCATTTAAAACCCTTGCAGCTACAGCGTAAGGCTAGTCTTAGGATAATTATCTGTATATTGGCTACCTAAAAATGTCTTAGTTAGCAGCTAACTCCGCTGGAGTGGGAGGTGTAGCTTCTTGAGGTAAAGGACCTAACTTCACGCCGTCAGGATAGTATTCCCAACCGTCTCTGATTTTAATTTCCTCATCCCAAGGCAATTTGTATTTACCTTCCGCTAAGTCTTGTACCCAAGTCAGATAGTTGGCATGTTCTCCACCTGGTTTGCCAACGTATCCCCTGCATCCAAGATTAAAGACATTATTTTCAAGCGCCCAATTCTTCCGTGCCTCATCTACTAAACGAGGAAATAACTCTGCTGTAACAATTTCCCAAGGATGGCGATGTCCCTGTTGGATGACATTGCCATCATAATTACACACAGTACCCTCGCCAAAATAGTAGAAGACCTCATCATAACCAGCTAGGTTAACCGAGATCGTGTACATCAGATTCTGCCAAGCATTAGTACGATTTGTCCAGATCCATTGATCGTTAACTTGAGTCGAGTAGCCAGAGATCCGAATGTAAACGTTGCAACCTTTATATGCTGCCTCTCTCGCTAGTTCTGGGAACATCCCATCGTGACAAATACATACCGCAAGTTTCGATCCCTTTGGTCCATCACAGACTGGCATACCATAGTTACCTGGATACCAAGGTTCGATGGGAACCCACGGTTGAAGCTTACGATAATGAAGTGCAATCTCGCCTGCATCATTAATAATGATTGCTGTGTTGAACGGTGGTAGCCCTTCTACGTCGTTCTTCTCCATTAAGGAGAAAACCCCCCAAATTTTGTTCCTAACACAGGCTTTGCGAAACTCATCAATCTCTGGACTATCGATTGTTAAGAGCATTTCGTCATAGGTCCAGATTTTTGTATTTAGCCCTTGAGTAGAATATTCGGGAAAAACAATCAAGTCTAAACCTGGATAACCAGCTTTGGTATTATCTACCGTTTTACATATTTGTTTAACCTGCGTTTGAATATCTTGAGGTCCTTTGATAACAGGTACAGGATATTGAATCATTGCGACCAACAAAGATTCTGCCGACGAACTAACACTACCAGTGCTTCCCATGTTTTTATTCTCCAAGTTCTAGTTTTACAGAAAAAATTTTTGCAGCAAACTCTCTAGCAGTTGAATAGCTGCAATTTAATGAATGGTATAGATAGGTGTCAAAAAGCTTATGGAAATTATCTTAGAAGGCTTTCTAAAGGATATCCGTATATATAGGTACATTTATGAGAATCATAATCATTCTCGTTTTTGATTCCTAATATTGACTAAAACTTAGGGATAACAAAGCGATGCCTTCGGCTAGCTTCGCAATCGCCTTAAAGTAGTAGAGATGCTTTTTGCTTAATTACTAAATCCTTTTTTATTGCCATAGTAAACGGTTTTGAATTCTAGGCGATCGCTATAGGGACTATAAAGAGTATAAGTAGCCTTTCCTGTTTCTCTGCCGACATTTCCCACGCCGACAATTCTTCTTTTGGGTGCAGTAATAGTTTGAACGGGTTGCTTAGATTCTAAAGTCGTTACCGAACTATTAACCGAACCTGCTTGTAGTTGGTATTCAAATACTTGACCCGAACGACCACAAAAGAGTTGATTTGCCTGAACCCTTTGCAAGCGGTCTAGCATTTGCCAGGGTTGAGTTTGGGAGGTTAACTCATCGCTGACGCTAACGGTACTACCGTGAATTAACAAACAATCTAATTCAAAAAAGCCAAAGTGACAGTTGCGTAACCACCCCACAGTTTCGCGAGATACCGAATCCCAAAGAAGTTTAGCGGTTTCTTTGCCATGGCGATCGATTAATTCTGTGGGTTCGACTGTCGAACCCAAACCGTGTAAGGCAAAGCATTGTTCTTCCCACCAACCGACACATACTTGGGGTTCTAATTCCCCAGGTAAAGGATTCTGAATTCGTTTAATTACTGCTTCGCTATCTGGGTTGGCTGCGACAATATCGCCCAGAATATACAATGCTTCTACTTCAACGCGCTGGCGTTTAATATCTACCAACACTGCTTCGTAAGCTGCGATATTTCCTTCAATTCCGCTTAAAATTGCCCACATAGTTCTGCGTGTCTTTAAGAATGATAATCATTATATCTTTCTGGAGATGACGTTGGAGATGAAGATTAGTTTAAAAGAGTGATTGCATTGATGCCTTACTAATTACCTCATTTCCCAGTTATGAAAAACTCCAAGGAGATTTAAAAGGAGCTTATTCTCGTCGTCTTAACATACAACATCGCCTAGTGTATGAAGTCATAGAGTCGCAAAACACAGTAAAAATTATCCGAATGCGATCGCATTATGGAGAATAAAATGCGATTACGCCCTAAAGGATACCGCTTCGCATAAAGTTAGCCGTAGGCATCGCTTGTCTAAATTTAGTGGTTTTTAGGTGAAGTGTGATCGCTCAAATGAAACAAATGGGAGAACGTCCTAATATTATTTTGGATTTTCTTGGTAAACTGAACCGTCAAGCATAATTGCATCTTTGAACATTCTCGACTTGTCATAATTTCTTAGATCGGGAAGAGTTGCATTCGACAAATCTGCCTGTTGAAAATTTGCGAGTCCCAAATTCGCATGGCTAAGATTAGCTCATTGTAGATTAGCCCCACGTAAATTAGCATGAGCTAGATTGGCATAACTAAGATCGGCTCCCCGTAAGTCTGTTTGTGATAAATCAGCAAGTGCAAAATTAGCATTAGACAGTTGAGCATTCTTGAAAGATACTCTGTGACATTCGACATTGTAGAAATCAGTGCCATTTAAGTTAGCATTTTTAAAAGAAACTTAGATTAGTTCTGCACTACTGAAATCTAGCTTGCTCAAATCTCGATTCTCAAAGTTTTCTTGATGGATAAGTTTCCGTTTTAAATCTACAGTTTTGATATCTACCTTACTAAAATCTAGGGGATACTCTAAACCTCCTATTCTAATCATAGCTACTTTTGATGGGTCAAACCCAAAGGGAAATTTGGTATCTCCATTGTATATACTCTCCTTCTCAAACATTCCTGCTTCGGTATATGTTGCTCCACGTAGTTTAGTACCTGATAAATCAGTATCCTGTAAATTTGCTCCTTGCAACTCAACGCTTCTCAAATTGGCGTTGTCCAAGTTTGCACCACTCAAATCTACTCTTTTGAGAGAAGCAGACATCGAAACATAACAAGTGGATGGTGGAATGATACTATTCGCCCCCGCGCCATAATTTCCCTCAAACCAAGCAAATTGGACATTTTCTAAGTTAGCATTTCTAAGATCTGCATCATCTAAAATTGCTTTAACTAAATAAGATCCAGACAGATCCGCACCTCTCAAACCAGCACCTCGAAGAACAGCATCACCCAAGTAGCAATTAGTACACTTTTTAGTCTTTAGTAAACGTTTGAGGTGTCTTTGCTTGCTGGTCTGTTTACTATTGCAATCTAAGAGAATTGCCTGACATCCAGAAACCAAAGGAAGAATAAAGAAAAAAATAGTTAAAGTTTTTAATTGAATTTTCAATTTGGCTCAAAAGCTCGTACATAGCTATAAAAGAATAATCAGTACTTTTATAACATTCTTGATGAGCAATCAAGCCTTTTGCCCTAAAGGATTAGTTCCGCTTCGCTACACGTCCGCATCCGTGTCTTCTGCGAAGCAGTATCCTTTAAGGCTGAGAGAAACTATTCCAAATCATTCAACACACTATAAATTTCTCTAATAGCGATCGCATTAGTTGTGAAAAATAGATATAAGGTGCGATCGCCTTACCCAAAACTAATAAACTTACCTCTCGCAAACATGAGTCGGATCGTCGGCTTTTTCAGCAAATTCCAATCCTCTAGCCAAACGCCAAGCAAAAATCGGCGGCAAACCAGCATCTAAAATGGCAGCACAAGTTGTTTGATAGTCATACTCTACTTCTCGCAAGTTTACTGCTTCTGTTTCCGTATCATAAATGACGTAGGTAGCATTGGGACGACCATGACGGGGTTCGCCTACCGAACCGACATTGATAATTCGTTTTAGGGGAGTATTAAAACTAACGGTAGGTTGTTCGTCTAAATCGGGTTGATGAACTTTAACCTGTAGCTGTCCAGCATCTAGGGTGCGAACATAGGGAACGTGGGTATGTCCGCAAAACAAGATATCTGCATCGCTGGAGAGGACTCTTTCTAAAGCAGTAAAAGCATCCATTTCGGGTAATAAATATTCGTGGTTGCTACTAGGGCTACCGTGTGCGAAACAGAGATTGTCTTCTTTGTAGGTATGGGGTAGCTGTGCCAAATATTCCCTAACTTCAGGATTGACCTCTTTATTTGTCCACTCGTGGGCGATGTTACCGCGTTTTTCCGCCAACAGAGAAGGGTAACTACAGTCGCAAGCACTTAATCCTTCGACAATATCTTCATCCCAACAACCCTGTACGGTGGGAATATCTAAAGAACGAATTTGTTCGACTACTGCATTGGGATGAGGACCATAACCGACTAAATCCCCCAGACAATAAATCTTTTCGGCTTGGGCGCGATCGATATCTAGTAAAACTGCATCTAAAGCTGCATAATTACCATGAATACAGGACATTACTGCTATTTTCATACTACTTCTACCTCTAATTCAGTTGCTAAAGATTCTTTTACTTGTTGTTGGTAATAATTAATTGCCGATTCTGGAACACAGCAATCTCTTATGGTTTGGGCAATTTCAGCCTTGTCTAAGTTACTACCCACAATTTCAAAACCACTCTGGCGATCTGGTTTTCCATTCAACCAGCGGGGCAAGTTTAAGGGTTTAAATTCTAATGCCGATTTCCCCGATCTAAAGTCACCAGAATAAATTTGTCCGTCCACGAAATCGAAGATTCCTTTTGCCCGAAACACTTCACCATAAGCACCTTGGGTAAGTTCCAGCCAAAATGTAGCCAGGCTATCAAAATCTAAAATTTCCCCTGTCAATACTCCGCGATGAATCTGTAAAGCTGTAGTTGGCTTACTAATCCCATCGCCTGGAATAATTTCATCCGCCCAAGTCTTTAATTCTGTACTATCTGTATCGTCTGGAATTATAGCTACTCTATGGGAGTTAAAAGTTTGCAGTAAAGGCTCAATTCCTGCTAAATCCAAGTACCAGGGAATCTCCAGATAAGTGATGGTGTTATTTAATTCCGTTTCTTCTCCTGTTTGATAAAGCTTTAGTTGGGGATATTCACTTTGGAGATAAATTGCATCAATGGGTAGAGAATCGGTTTGCGGACTAAAATAGCCTACAGGTTTATCGGTTTGGGCTATTTGTTGATGAATCCATTGGGTTTTACCCGCACCTGAGGGACTGGCGACAGCGATAATCATAACGGGAGTTTTTGATAACGATTATCATTATACACAAAGCTCGAAATTGTATTGTTGGAGAATTTTAAAAGTGCGTAGCGAAGCCATGCCGTAGGCTTATCTCTTCAATCTTTCCATTGTTGAATTTCACTTATTATATGTACGTATGTCAACTACTTAACTATGGATAATGTTACTTACACAGAATTTAGGCAAAAGCTAGCTGGATATCTCAACAAAATTGAAGCAGATCGTACTCCGTTAATTGTTACTAGGCAAAATGCACCATCGGTAGTAGTGATGAGTTTGGATGATTTTAAAGCTTACGAGGCAACTTTCCATCTATTGTCTAGTAAAAATAATGCAGATAGATTAAATGATGCGATCGATGAGCTTCGTTCGGGAGGAGGAACAGAACGGGAATTAATAGAGGAATGAAGCTGACATTTGCCGAAAAAGCTTGGGAAGATTATTTATATTGGCAAAGGACAGATAAAAAAAACCTTAAACGTATTAACACTCTAATCAAAGATATCAAACGAAATCCTTTCGAGGGAATTGGCGATCCCGAACCACTGAAATATAATTGGTCTGGTGCGCGAATCTCCGATTCGCCAGTCGTCGAAGACGACGATCTGCGCGTATGCGCTGCGTCGAGGAGAATTACGAAAGAACATCGTCTAATTTATGCAGTGGAAAAAGATGCAATTCTGATTGCTCAGTGTCGGTTTCACTATTAAAATTTAAAGCGCTCGCGCTTTTTACTATTTAGTAGTCATATTATGGAAAATAGCGATACATCTAATATTTAAAGTAAAGACTATTTAAGGTAAAGGCACATAGTTATTCTCATAGGTATCTAAAGCTGTTTCCATACGTTCACATTTGTTTTGTATGGATTGAGTTTCAAAATCATCACTTAGAATTTCGATTGACTCTAAACACATATTTAAATATTCGTTTAGTTTTTCTCTTGTTTCTGCAATTTCTAATTCATCAAGAGGTATGTCACTGCGTAATCCTTCTTTTAACTCTTGTTGATATTTATCTAAAGTTTTTAATTGATTTTCTATTATTGATTCAGCTACAAAAAATCCTCCTTCGTGAGCTAGAGTATAAATATTTTGGCTATTGGCACAAAGAGAATTAATAATATCGCTTTTTATTTCTATTGCTTTAAGGCATTTGCGATCTGCATTCCATTTATCTTTTCTATTGGTTAATTTTTGAGTTGCTGATAAGCTTTCTGTTTTTATGGAGCTAGTTTGATTTTCAGTAGAAGATGAAGAACTGCAACTAAATAGCGTTAAACATAATAATAAGATAGTTAGCTTTTTCATTTTTTACTCTCTAAAGCTTCAGGCTTGACTAAGACACCACCCTAACTAATGATTTGAAAAATGAAAATAGTATAAATTCTGATTTGCCCCATTAAAATTTTGATTAGTACTAAATACTGAAGCTATCTATAAAAATCATACTGGTCAGAGTTTCCAAAACTACTTGCGTCTCATTAAGCCAACATTAGCTAAAGAAGTAAAATAATACTTAATCTCAATATATGACTTAACCATGACTAGTATAAACCTTGACAATCTGAGCAAAGATAATCGCGATCGCTTGAAGCAAAGAGCAGCAATTCATGGTCGATCGCTCGAATCTGAAATAGATTCCATTCTAACAAGTATTTTTACTCAAGAAACCGCAGAAAAATCTCTTAAAGAGCTACTTCTTGCTATGCCTGATGTGGGAGAAGATGAGGATTTTAATCGTGTTAGAGATAATGCCAGAGAAATTTCACTGTGACCCAATATTTACTCGATACAAATGTTATCTCCGAACTGCGTAAGAAAAATCGCTGTAATCCAGGAGTTAAAAATTGGTATGCAACTATTGACGAACAAGAAATTTATCTCAGTGTGCTGGTGATTGGCGAACTTCGTTGTGGTGTTGAATTGATTAGAAGATGCGATCCTGATGCCGCTTCATATTTGGATGTATGGCTCAAAAAGATTATTCTAGAATACAGCGATCAAATTTTTCCCATAACCCAAGAAATTGCCGAAACATGGGGGGCAATGAATGTACCCGATCCTATCTCTACTGTAGACGGACTACTTGCAGCTACAGCCAAGGTGCATAATTGCACTTTAGTGACGCGGAACACTAAGGACATTATGCGGTGCGATGTTGTTTACTACAATCCTTTTCTATAAAAGAGTGAAATTTTCTTGTAGCAACATCAAAGCTACTTGTTTAGCAAAATAAGTCACGACGAGCGCGTTCCCTTGCGCCTGTCGGCGACGCGGGGTCGCTCGTCAAAATCAAATCTGCTCCCGCCCGTTTCATACTGCTAAGAGTTTATAAAACTACTTGCTTTTCATCGATCCAGCCTTGCTGTGAGTAACTTTCACCATCGCATATTCCCCACTGACGTTATAGGCAGCGACGGGTAAGTTAGTATATTCCTTGATGCGACGAATAATAGCTAGATAAACTAAAGCTGGTTTGACCATCACGCAGGCGCGAATGCGCCAGAGCGTCGCTGACGCGACTTGAGCCGATAGGCTCTGCTCCGCACCTTCAGCAATATCTAAGGCTATTTCTTTAATTGCCTCTCGACTATTAGCAGGATTCATTTGATAGGTTTTTTGATCGCCAAATTGGGGGGTAGATTCTAAAGCATCGCGGAAAGATCCATAATAAGCTGAAGCGTATTTATTAGACTGATAAAGCTATCTATTGCACTGTTTCCGCTTTCCCTAGAGGAGAAAAACGAATTTCAATTCGGCGACGGTTAGCATCAGGATTACGATTGGGATTAGCAAACTCGCCCGAGGGTAGCTGTAGTTGTGCCGCAGAATAGGGACGGAACTGTACCCCTCTGAGTCTACCTGTCTCCTCTTGGACTGTTTGTAGCTGTTTTACTACCTCCAAAGCCCGCATTAAGCCCAAATCGGCATTTGATCCTGGTTTAAGACTTTCGATCGAGCGTTTACCCTGGGCTACTTCTTCTAGCTGTTGATCTAAATTACCGCTACCAAAATTAACTTGACCATCGGTATGTCCAATAATTTCTACCACGTAGAGATTGCGCTGTTGGCTGATGCGTTCAATGCGATCAACCAAATCCATCGTAATATAGCTTTTTAAGTCATCTGGTAGACTCGCACTACCAGAATCAAACTGAAATCCACCCGAATCCTGAATTACCACTACTGGAGGTGCGGATTTTAAACGCCTGATCTCCGACTGCAAGACATCTATTCGACTACGGTTTTGTTCGTTACTACGTAGCAGCAACTGTCTCAACTCAGATGAGGCTTTATTAAGCTGACGGACATCGGAAGTGCTTTCTCCCAACTCTTGTTCGAGGGTAGCTATTTCTCGCTGTAGTAAACGTACTTGTCTTTCGGTGTCGCTCAAATTTTGTTCTGTCTGATCCGCAGTATATTTTAAAAATAGCGACTTAAACAAAGCCAACAATAAAAACAGACTAATAATCATGAAGGCATTTGCCATCAAATCCGTAAAGGAAGGCCAAACATTTAAACTTTCTGTCGCTTCATAGCTACGTAACTTACGTTTCATTATTAGTTATTAGTTATTAGTTGTTAGTTATTAGTTATTAGTTGCCACAAGTTCTCTAGTTAGCTTTTACCTCTTACTTATTACCTACTTATCAATCTGACTAACTAATTTTGCTAACTCCTGCTGTATTTCTTTTAAACCAGACTGTTCAATAATGTTCTTCTCCTGATTGAGATTCACTAAACTTCCATACTGCTGCTCGATATTATTTACCTTTTGATTTAGTTCAAGAAACTTTTTGGTTAGCTTCTGCATCGACATTAAATTATGTTCAAAAGATTGGGTTGAATTTTGTAAGACTAAAGAAGACTGAGAGAACTGGTTTTGAGCGATCGCCAGATGATTAGTGGCGCTGGCAAGCTTTTCAGGAAATTGACTATTTTCAAAAACGTTAGCAGCATGTTCAAAGGTGGCGGCGCTGGTTTGTATTTTCACAAAGGCTTTATTCATTGAGGCTTCGATAGAATCACCCAATTTATGTACCATGCCGTCAAAATCTCGGCTAAACTGGCTAATGGCTTCTTCTAAGGAACTAACAGGCTGAACCTTGGGCAGAAAAATATTATCAATATAGTCTTCGACTGAGCTAAGTAAACTAGTTTTGACAATGTTAGTGTTCCAAAACAAATTTAAGACTGTTAACAAAGAACTACAGGCGATCGCCACTAAACTTGTAGTAAAAGCTACTCCCATTCCTTGCAAGGGTTGATTTAATTCTTCAACCAAATTTCTAACATCATTAATATCTATTTGAGTAATAGTTTGGCTCAAGTTAGATAAGTTAAAAGTAATTCCTAAAAATGTTCCTAATAAGCCAAAAGATAGAAGGAGATTGGGCAATATTCGCGTGAAGCTATCAACAAAATCGCAGCTTAAAGATAATCCCAAAAAATAAAACTTTTCCTGACTATATGCTCCTTCAATCACCGCTGCGGTATTTAACTGATCTGGGTTAACATTACTGTCGGCTAATCTCTGTTCCAAAAGCGCGATCATTTTTGGTGTAGACTCTTGTTTCACTCCCCCTAGCAACCTTCTAGCCTTACCCGCCAAATGCTTTAGATGCCGATATAAACAGAAACGCAACATGATAGCGATAAATGTCGGCAAGATAACGAGAAACACCGCCAGAAAAACCAAATAACCTGGGATCAAACTCAAAATACTAAATATCTGCTGCATAGTTTTAGAGGGTAGAAGGTTACTTAAATATCTAAACTGGAAATAGCTAGTTTTTAGGGAGATTCGATTGTGACATTGATCGTCACTAGTTGGGGAATATTTTAAGGTTTAGCCTACATTCAAAGCCTAAACTCGCTACAAATAGAGTACATAGCAAGGAGTCTCCGCCTACCTACCCTTATAACATTTCCGTCTTCTGCGTCGCGATCGCCTGTTCCATTTATCTAATACGTCTAATGCGAATTAGTTTTACAATACGAAACTTGAAAATCCCCAGTATTCATAAAGTGTAGGGGTACTTGTCAATGCAATTAAACCTTAGTAGAGTTGGCTTTGATTTCGGTCTCTAAAAACTAGTTTCAACTGTCCAATTCATCGAGCCAAAAGGTTGAACTCTCGTACGGGAGGAGTATGAGGAAGTCGTAACGTCCTCATCAGGGGGTTTGGGGGAAAGTTCCCCCAATATGGATCTTGTATTTGGGGATAACTTCTGTAAGACAGAAAAGGACATTAAGTCTACTATCTAATTCACATTAGACGTCTAATATATTTAGACAAACAGCCTTTACTCTCGACTTCCTATTGCCTATTGATCGCACCAAAAGCTGTATTATTGCTGAGAGTAAAATATAGCAAAGTCGGAGAATGGAACTATTACAGCCTTATAGTAAATACATCATAATTGGCGCTGGTAGCTTAATTGCGATCGCTATTATTTTTTGGCTAGGGACGGCAATAATTGTGATGCGGAATACAAAAGGTATCCCCCTGGCGATCAACGACTTCTTTAATTTAATTATCGAGAACAAAATAAATGAGGCTTACTATTCTACTACCGATAATTTCCAGAGTCGTATTTCTAAACCACAGTTGAACAAACTAATCAAAAACAACAAATTCAAACAGTATCAGCAAACCCGCCTAGACATCCCGCAAATGCAGTCGGCTAATAACTCAATGATCAACGGTACTCTAGTCTTAAAATCTGGTAGGGAGATCCCGCTTCAGTTTGCTTTAGTCCGACTCAACAAAGAGTGGAAAATTGATGATCTAAAAATTTGATTGGCGATCATAGTCAAGCTAATGCAGTATTAATTCTCGCCCTAATTAACCAAGCGAGGATGCAAACTACCTTTACTAGATCCAAATTGATAAACTCCCCAGGTAGGATTTGAACCTACGACCAATCGATTAACAGTCGACCGCTCTGCCACTGAGCTACTGAGGATTGCTTTGTCGGCAGTTATTATAATAACGAAAGGTCTGACGAATGGCAAGGATTTTGGCAAACTAATTTGGATAGTTTAAATTCCCCCCTCTTTTTAGCTGATATTAGGCTTTTTTAGCAATGCGATCGCTTTACCCTCAAATAATTTGCCTGACCTATTCAGTTTCGTGAATATTGATCAAGCCATCGGGGGGAGATATCTCTAGACGCTGATTGGCGAGATCGACAATGGGAACGATTTCCTTAACAAAGGGAACAAAGATGGTTAGGGGTTTCTGCTTTTTGGGTCGATATTTCTTGCGTTTACTACGGCGACTAATCTGGGAAAGATCTCGCGTTGGATCTGCTTGAGCTTCTGGCTGCTTGTGTAGCCTGATTTCTAACAGATCATTCCCCGCCGTATAAAGATCGACTACTACGCCAATATTCTCTCCCGTTTGTTGGTGATAAACTTCCGTACCGACAAGATCGGCAACATGATATTCATCTTTGCTTAATTTAGGGCGATCGCTTTTATCTACCAATAATTTATAATTGCGATATGCTTCGGCTTGATTGCGATCGGCAACGCCTTCTAAGCTGACTACATAGAGGTTTTTGCTGCTCATCGTTCTACCCCCCTTTAGTCTTACCTCCGTAATGGCTCCTGTATTGGGGTGCTGTAGCCAGCGAGTACCAGCTTTGGTAAAGCGTTCAGGAAAATCCGACTCAGAGTAGACTCGCAGCTCCCCTTTTAAGCCTTGGGGAGAAGTAATGGTGCCAACCTCTAATAATTCTGGTAGGTTAGCGGCTGATGATTCATCGTTCATATTTTAGTCGTTAGTCGTTAGTTTTTAGTCGTCAAGGATACACTCTAGGCGATATCCAAAAATGTCCTTGAGGATAAGTGCAAGCTGCTTTGCAGATCGCTAGTTGCTTTGTCTCTATTAAGTAATTATTATGCTTCTACCATCTGATAGACCTTTTGCGCTACTTGAGCCAGGCGCTTCATTGCCTCGGCTATTTCTGCTTCTGTAGCGGTTAAACTAATCCGCAAACACTGATGCTTGTGCTGCCAATCTTCTCGCAAGCCAGGGAAGAAAGTGCTTCCAGGGACAGCAATTACTCCAGCCTGTTTTAATTCCTGATAAAACTCCCAGTCTGTCATCGGCAAATCTTGGAGCCAAAGCCAGCCAAAAATCGCCCCTTCCCCTTGATGTAGATACCAGGGAATATCTGGCATTGCCGCATCCAGGGTGTTTTCTAAGATCTCTATTTTGCGCTGGTAGTGAGGACGAATAATATTAGTAGCGATATCTGCTAGTTTACCAGAGCTAATGGCTTTAGCGGCGATCGCCTGTCCGTAACGGGACGAATGGATACAGGAATTGGTTTGGAAAGATTCTAAAATTTGAATCAGTCGCGGATCACCAATAGCAATCCCAATTCTCTCTCCTGGTAATCCTGCTTTAGACAGACTCATACAGTGGATAATATTGTCGCCAAACTGGGGAGTCATGGCGGTAAAGTTTAAGGCAGGAAAAGGCGGTGCGTAGGCAGAATCTACTAGGACAGGAACATCATAAGCAGCTGCTAATTGAGCAATTTTAGCTACTTCCTCATCACTAATGACGTTGCCAGTGGGGTTACTGGGACGAGAAAAGATGACGCAGCCAGTCTGCTCATTTATTTGTAGCTGACTAAAATCAGGACGATATTTAAACCGATGACGCTCTTGATCGATCTCCAGAGTCGGTTTATATGCCACCAGAGATTCTGGAGTCAGACTTACCCCACCATAGCCTGTATAGTCGGGGCTAAGGGGTAATACTACCTGTCTCAGTTCTCCCGCTGCCGTATAGCCGCCGAACGCATTTGCGGCATAGAGATATAGTGCCTGGGAACCCCCTGTAATCAAAATATGGCGATCGCTCAATTCTAAACCGTAGCGGCTATTGAAATCTTCGATCACTGCCTGAATCAGGGGAGCATAACCTTGAGACGAACCATAGCGGCAGACAACTTCCCCATATTCGTCACTATCAAGTAATTCCTGGGTGCAGTCGCGCCATAGCTGTTCGACTTCTGGCAGAATTACAGGATTTCCTGCGCTAAGATTGATGAACTCTTTGCCACCGCTATTTCTTAGAGTTTCAATGATATCCTTCATAATTGCCCTAACTCCTGTTAGTTGGGACATCTGCGAACCAAATTGAGATAGAGCAGGATTCATCAATAGTTACCTAAAATCGAATAAAAAAAGCAAGAGGTCGCTTTATTTTAACCTTAGTTTCGCTAGTAGATTGGGAAAATAAAGTGGCGAGCGATCGCAATCTTAATTATTGAGCATAACTATATCGCTATCAGGCAATAAAAGTTGCTCGAAGATTCGTTCCTAGCAGTCGATAGCATAAATCCAGTCTCGATATTTTGACTCTTGGTTTTTAGTGATAGAGGTCAGTTTAGCCTTGATGTTTGTAGTTATCGGTCTAGCTTGAGATAAGTGGTAACTTTCGATCTGCTTAACGGGGGTAACTTTAGCCGCTGTACCGCTCAGAAAGACTTCATCCGCAATCAGCAGTTCGGTTTTATCGATCGCTCTTTCTTCTACCTCAATACCCATATCTCTGGCAATAGTTATAACGCTATCTCTAGTAATACCTTCGAGAATGTCCTGATTGAAGCCAGGAGTGATTAGTTTGTTATTTCGCACCATAAAGATGTTCATTCCTGAAGCTTCGCAGACTTTACCCTGGGTATTCATCAAAATCGCCTCATCAAAACCCGATTCAACTGCTTCAGTTTTGGCTAAGGAGGAGGTTATATATGCACCGCTAATTTTACCCCGCAAAGGCAAACTGCGGTCTTCTTGGCGATACCAGGAACTAATACGACAGCTAATACCTTCTGGAGGCAGATAGTCTCCTAGTTCTAAGCCATAGATAAAGAAGTCTTTTTCAATCTTGTGGAGTCGAGGTGCAATGCCCAGATCAGAGGTATAGACAAAGGGACGAATATAAAAAGAGGTATTGGGCTTATTTTTCTTGACAAAATCGATGATTATCTGCTGGATTTTTGCCGCTGGAAGGTCGTAGTTTAATAGCTTGGCACTATCGCTCAAGCGCTTACAGTGGCGATCTAATCTAAATAATAATATCTGATTGGCATTATCTGGATTAGGGATGCCTCTCATGCCGCCAAAAGCTCCTGTTCCGTAGTGTAGAGCATGGGTGGCGATAGATATATTTGCTTCTTTGAAAGGAACAAATTTGTTTTGGAAGTAAGCTGTTTCTAGAAAAATATGCATCTAATGATTACTAATTACTAACTATGTCCTTAAGAGAGGATTAGTGTTGACTGTTGACTGTTTCGGTGCGCGTTCCCTTGCGCCTTGCGTCGACGCGGGGTCGCACCGCTGTTGACTGTTAATTGATTACTGATTTCCCAGCCAGCCAATCAAATTTTGCGATTGAGACTCGGATAAATCTTCTTGGATCGCTAATTTATATTTATCGGCTTGAGGTTCTGCTAGGGTAACAGATAAGGTTTTTAGTTGGTCTTGATGAAACACCGCTACTTGAATCGTATCTTTTGGACGATAGTTTTTTAGTCTTTCATTAAGAGATTTAGCATCAACCTTAATATTATCGATCGCCAGCAGCCGATCTTTGGCATCGATACCCCCCAAAGCCGCAGGAGATTTGCTGGCAACATACTTGATTACTTCGTGATTGTTTTCTGATTGAACCTTAATTCCAAAATAGGGAATATCTGAATCAGTTGTAGTTTTTAAGTATAAGCCAAAAGGTTCGAGATATTTTTCAAACGGTAATTCTTCTATAGTTTTGATATAGCGAGTGAAGAAATCATCCAGGTTGTCCCCTGCAACTTCGGCAATTGTATTTCTTAGTTCGGTTTCACTAAAGCCGACTTCCGCCTTGCCAAAACGTGACCACATCAGACGCATAACATCATCAAGCGATCGCTTATTCTGGTGTTTGGCCCTAATTAAAAGATCCAGCAGCAGCGAGACAAATTGCCCCTTAAGATAGTAGGAAATCTGGTTATTATCGCTATGTTCGTTACGGCGATAGAGCTTGATCCAGGCATCGTAGCTGGATTCTCCTAAGGGCTGCACCGTCCGCCCGACAGTAGTAAGATACTTACTCAGATCCTTACTAAGATTTTTGAGGCAAGTCTTGCGATCATAAATACCTGCCCGTAAAGGAATCAGCATGTCGTAGTAGCTGGTTGTCCCCTCACAAAACCAGAGAGAAGTAGTGTAGTTTTCTCGCTCATAATCAAAAGTTTCTAGTGCCTTGGGGCGAATGCGCTTGACGTTCCAGAGATGAAAAAATTCGTGGGCGACAAGCTGGATAAATCGTTCATATTTCTCGCGATCGCGAAAGCCAAACCTGGGATAATTTAAAGTGCAACAATCTTTGTGTTCTAAACCGCCATAGCCGCTGCCAGACAGGTGAAGCAAAAATAAATATTGCTCATAGGGTAAACCGCCAAACATCTCGGCTTCCACCTCAATTATCTTCTTCGTGTCGGCAATTACCTGTTCAGGGTTGAAATTACCGTGACTCCAGATTGCCCAAGAGTGGGGCTTTCCTAGCACTTCAAAATCGTATATCTGCTGCGTGCCAATTTCAAATGGAGTGTCAACTAAAGTATCAAAATCCTGCGCCTCAAAAGTATTTTCTGCTCCCTCTACTGGCGGCAGAGTCGTCGTTACGCGCCAATCAGACTGGGGTAGATTGATTTTGACGCGGATAGGCTGCTGTTCTAAACCAGGAACAAAGAAAAAAAGTGCCGCACCATTAAAATAGCCGTGAGTAGAATCTAAATGATTGGTACGGACAGTAAGATCGTTGGCATAGATCCGATAGCTTATCTGTATCTCAGAAGAGTCTGGGGTTGCTACCTGCCAATGATTTTTAGCTAGCTTCTGACTGGCTAGTTTGCCGCCTCCGTCTTTTGCCACAAAATCCTGTAGATGTCTAGCATATTCTCGAACCAAATAGGAACCTGGAGTCCAGACGGGCAGCTTGAGATCGAGAGTTGGCGATCGCCAATTATTAATTTGTAGCGTTACTTCAAACAGATGGGAGGCGGGC
Source organism: Cyanobacteria bacterium J06648_1 (assembly GCA_039817275.1). GTDB lineage: Bacteria > Cyanobacteriota > Cyanobacteriia > Cyanobacteriales > Xenococcaceae > Waterburya. The sequence goes on from JBCBWB010000055.1 coordinate 19,870, forward strand.
TGAGACATAGCAACCTGGTAAAACAGGCTGGCTTGTTGGCGAGTAGATTCAGCGAGGCGTGGGGCAGTGGCTTCAGTCATTAAGCTCTAGATAAATAAAATCATTAGTAAACAAACAGGAATCTATATTTTATCGAGATCTTGCTAATTGCCGAATATCAAATCAACTCAGCTAAGATATAGACGCTCAAAAACTGATGGTGTTGAGCCAAACGGCTTAAAGCGGGGTAAGAACTATCCGAACTAACGTTTCATGAACTAAAATGCCAGTAGTTAAGATTTAAAGTTATCCAGGTAAGAGTCGTTGAAATCTCTCAATTTTTTGACTAACTCCCGCAACAAGGATCGCCAGTTCGCTGTGATTGGTTTGGGGCGTTTTGGTCGAGCTGTCTGTACTTCCCTACACAAGATGGGTTATGAAGTTCTGGGTACTGATATAGATGAAAAACTTGTTTCTCAGGTTTTATCCCAAAAAGTTGCCTCCCATGCTATTCAGCTTGACTCGACTGAGCCAGAATCTCTTAAGGAAGCAGGTATTTTTGAAATGGATACGGTGATTGTGGCGATCGGTAATTATCTCCAAGAAAGTATTATTACTACTCTGAACGTCAAGGAAGCAGGAGTAGAGCATGTAGTCGCCAAGGCATCCTCAGAAATTCACGGCAAAGTCTTAAAAAGAGTCGGTGCAGATCGCGTCGTCTTTCCTGAATATGAAGCTGGTTGCGCCTTAGCCAGCACCTTGACTCAACCTGGGTTTTTAGAGCGATTTGAACTAGATACGGAAAACAGTATTGTCGAAGTTTTAACGCCTGAAGAATTTCATGGGAAAACTTTGGCTCAACTGGACTTACGCAATCGTTACGGCTTAAATGTTCTGGCTCTTGGTGATGGTGAAAAGTTTGTTACCAACCCTAGCCCAGGACAACTGCTCAAAAAAGGACTAGTGATGGTAGTTATTGGTAGTAATAAAAACCTCGGACGTTTACCAATTAATTAGTTGATGGTTGATAGTTGATGGTTGATGGTTGATAGTTGATGGTTGATGATTGATAGTTGATGGTTGATGGTTGATAGTTTGAGCCAAAATTATTAAACGAGCGATCGCTAATCAGCTTATTTGTTCTAGCAATTTAGCTTGAGGCACTCGTATAAAAACGCAGGGCAAATCGCCAGAAAAAGACCGAAAAAATAAATAACGCAGCAGCTAAAATTGCCGCACCAATAGTCCAGCTAAGTTCGCTGCGATTAAGCATCGCTTGGGCAGGAACAGTCGTGAGAAAGGCAACGGGGACAACGAAAGTAAAGAAGAAACGATAAATAGTAGGATATGCCACCATCGGATAACGTCCTGCTTCTAATAATCCCCGCAATACCTCAGTGACGTTATAAACTTTGACAAACCAGATGCTCGTTGCGCCTAAAATAAACCAAAGACTATAGAGAATTACCACCCCAAATCCCAGAGGAATCAGGCTAGCCAGATAGTTATACCAAGCCAAACCCAAATTATTGCCAGCATAAATAATTAAAATTGTGCCAAACAGTAAATCGGGTAATCCCCAGGGAGAGATAGTTTTAGTCGAGAGCCAAAATTGACTGCTAATCGGCTTAAGCAGAACAAAATCGAGCGTCCCCTGTTCTACCTGCTTCACAATACTGTTGAGATTTGGCACCAGAAAAGTTGCCGAAAAACCCTGCAAGAGAGTAAATAAGCCCAAAACCAAGGTGGCTTCCTGCCAATTCCAGCCATCAAAAGTATAGCCAGTACGATAAAACAACGATAGTCCAAACAAACTACCAACTAGATTAGCGATACTGGTAACTGTAGCGATCGCAAAATTGAGCCGATATTCTAGTTCAGTGGCGATCGCCGTAGACCAAAAAAGCCGTAAAATCTTTAAATAACGCTGCATAGTTTATCCACAGGAAAAAGAACTATTATAAGTTTTGCAGATCGCTAATTCCATAACATGCACGAAATAGAAAAAGAGCGGCTTTCCATCGTTCAAAATCACATGCTTGAGTTAATCTTTTAAATGGGTTAGGCGATCGCGAAATCGAAGTAAGAACAGGATCGCCGCAGTAGCCACGCCGATAGATTGTCCTAACCATAAACCTGTGCCGCCTAAGCCCGAATGAAAACCGAGCAAGTAACCAATAGTTAGACCCACAACCCAAAAGGCGAAGATATTCAAGACTACGGGAACCTGAGTATCCTGGAGTCCCTGGAGTGCGCCGTAAGTGATTTTTTGCACTGCATCCAGTATTTGCGAAATAGTAGCTACCATCAGCATTGGTAAAGCAAGATCGACGATCGCCGCATTAGCTGGATCTTGAATGTCTATATATAGTCCAATTATCGCTTGAGGAAATAAGAGCATGGCGATCGCCAGAAAGAACATAACGGCAAAGCCAAAACCAATACTTATATATCCCGCTCGTTTTACTCCTAAATTATTTTTACGTCCCAACCATTGTCCCACTCTAGCCGTAGTGGCAAAAGACATACCAAAGGGAATCATAAAAGTTACCATCATAGTCTGAAAGACGATTTGATGGGCAGCTAAAACCTCTGTTCCCAAGGCACCCATCAGGTAAGTAATTACGGTAAATAATCCCAATTCCAAAGCCATAAAAATCCCAATCGGCATCCCAGTCTTACACAATTCAGCAATTATTCTGGGTTTGAGCTGATGTAAATTTTGGAAAAAGCGATAATTACTGAGCTGAGGATGTTTGAGCAGATAAATAATCAAAGCAATAAACATCCCCCACCAAGCTAAAGCACTGGCGATCGCCAAACCCGTTAACTCCAAACGGGGAAGGCCAAACTTACCATAGCCCAAAGCGTAGTTACCGATAATATTAAATACCGTCCCAAAAGAGACAATAATCATTATCGGACGAGCCAAAGACATGCCAGATATTACCCCACGCAACATAGCGAACCCCAAAGCAGGAAAAAAGCCCCAGAGAATAAAGTCTAAATAACTATCTGCCAGAGTAACCGTGGTTTCAACCTGTCCCCATTGCAGCATTAGCGAATCCAAATGAGCAATTATCATCATCATTGGTATCGACAACAGCAATACTAGCCAAAATCCCTGACGGGTTAACTTTTCAATTCGGCTTTTCTGTTTCGCACCGTAGGCTTCGGCCACCAAAGGGCTAATTCCCATTACGATCCCCGCAGTAGTATTGAGGATAGCGATAAAAGTCCAGGAAGCCAAACCCCCAGCAGCTAATGTTTCTGCTCCCAATCTACCCATCATGATGGTGTCAAAAAAGCCAGTCAGAGATTGAGCTAGTTGTGCGCTAACCAAGGGGATAGCCAATTTAAGAAATTTTTTGCTCTCTGTGCGGAGTGGAGAGCTAAGTATAATTGAAGTCATGATTAAATATCTAAATTAATATCGTTGTGTTAAATACTCGCGCACGGCGACCTTGAAAGCTTTCAAAACTTTGCCGAACTATCAAAATCGTGCGATCAATTACGAAAACCTTTTTTATGACCTGTAGCTCTTAGATTTTTAGATATTTTTGATGCAGATTAATTTCTCATACAGCGATCGCCTTGAAATTAATCTTGAACTACACATAGTCTTACTAGATCGATAAAGCACTACTACAGGGAAAAACAACGCCCACAGGCTCTTTTGAGTGGCTTGCCCTGCTTATCAGGACGTATACTTTTTTGCTTAACTTGCCACCAATGTTTATTCCCCAACTGCACTAAGGTATACTTCGCCGAATCGAGAATTGCTATAATTTTGTCTTTCATTGGTTAGGCATAAAAAAAAATTAGATGACAGGGATAACAACGGCAAAAATTCCCATCATAGACTTTGCTCCTTTTAAACATGGAGATGCTTCAATCAGACAAGCGATCGCAACAGAAGTTTATCGCGCCTGTCACGAAACAGGTTTTATGTACCTCAAAAATATCGGTATCGATCCAGACTTGATCGCCAAAACTATGATGCGATCGCAGCAGTTTTTTGACCTTCCTTTAACTGAAAAAAATAAGCTAGCTTGGAGTAATGAAATCACTAACCATGGTTATGTAGGAATAGAGCGAGAGCGTCTGGATGAGAGTAAGCCAGGAGATTTAAAAGAGGCATACAACATTGGCAAAGAAATAAAGTCATCCCAGTTAAAATTGTCGCAGTCTCCTTTATTAGCTAATCGTTGGTTAAACCAAGACGTTGTTTTTCGCCAGACAATGAGCGAGTTCTTTTCTACCTGTGCTGCTGCTGCTAATGTAGTCTCTGAAGCAATGGCGATCGCTTTAAATCTCCCCGAATCTTTCTTTGTCGAACGACACAATCAAAACGACCATACCCTAAGACTGCTGCACTATCCACCCGTTAAAAACAAGCCAAAACCAGAGCAGATAAGAGCAGGAGAACATTCAGATTATGGTAGTTTTACTTTCCTATTTCAAGATGCTGTTGGTGGGTTGGAAGTCCTTAACAGTGCTGGCGAATGGATTGAAGCAGTCCCCATTTCCGAAACCGTAGTCGTAAATACTGGCGATCTGATGCAACGCTGGACGAATCATGTATTTTGCTCCACCAAACACCGTGTCAGAATTCCCGCAGACCAAAAGCAAGAGCAGTCTCGCTATTCAATTGCTTACTTTTGCCATCCCAATCACAATGTTGAAATAAGCTGTCTTAAAACCTGCCAAAATAACGATCGTCCTCCTCTCTATCCGCCTATTACTGCTGGAGATTATCTTCTCAGTCGCCTTCAGGCAACATATTAGATTAGTGGGCGATCGTTTTTTAAACCAGAATCAACTATGGCGATCGCTAGTATTGTTTTGAAGGCTTTGATAACTAACATAATTATCCTCAAAGAATATTGTAAAGGTGCAATATGTATTGTTTCTATGTAATTCTCCGAAAAATTGTTGCTATGAATAGAGCTAAACCAAAGGTCTGTCCATTAGAATGCAATTATCCGCAAGTGAACTAAAAACTTTTTGACCTTCGTAGGTAAATTTTGGGTATGGAATCTCAACACAATCTTTAAAGCCAAATTTTCTGTGAATGTGGTAAGAAGTGGGATTAGTCGCTATAGATACAGCCGTTTGATATCCTTTGTTAATGGCATTTTTAAGTATAATCTGTACTAAATTATGAGCGATTTTTTTCCTCTATACTGCTGACTCACTGCTAGAAACTCAAAGTATAAATACTTATTAATATCTATGTTTTCTTCTTGTTTGTATTGAGATTCTAATTGATCAAGCAGTGCTAAGAGCGGATTGAATTTTTCACTTAGAGGGGTCATTTCTATTGACGAGCTTACACTCTAATCGTAAGCTAGCAATACTCCAATAATTTGCTTAGTTTCTTCAGATTTGGCAACAATAGTTAGAGAGTCTTTGGCTACTAGGTCGCCAAACTGTTTTACTAAATCGGTTATTTCTAATTGGGAAATGCCTTGTGTAGCTGCCATTGGTTCGTAGTTTGAAAAAGATTCACCAATAATCAATGCCACATCTTTAAGTTCGCTAATATCGAATATTTTGTAAGCGATTCCTTTTTCTTTAAGTAAAATTTCATTTTACGATTCCTTAATTGATGCTTAGGCTCTAAAACTTAGCTCTTTTTTTAGAGTTCAAATATACGAACTTCTTGTGTTACATAACTAAATAGGAGGTCGTTATTTCTTACTCTCAAGATACTTGTAATCGGTTGGCAAAATAGGATGACAAAATTATCAAAACTGCACCAATCCACTGAATTAGATTGGGAAATTCTCCAAGTATCAAAATAGCACTGACAACTCCAAAAACAGGAATCAAGCCGACATAAAAAGCAGCATAACTTACAGGAAATGTTTGCAGTGCGGTGAGATATAGCCAGAAAGCTAAAGCATATTGCATAATCCCAGAAATAATTGCTATTGATAAAAACTGGAGTGGGATTCCCACTGCGCTAATTTTATAGTTGGAATGAAAAGCTGACAAAACTCCAAAACCCAGAGCCGTCGCGATCAAACCAACAAATTGTTGTGCTGTTACGAGTTTTAAGGGGTTTACTTTATTTATTTGTGCCTTGCTTAGTAAGGCATATCCAACAGCAAAGAACACTCCCAACAATACAAATAAATCTCCGATAAATGAACTGTTAGTTCCACTGTGAAGATCTTCTCCAATCAAGAAGAATATTCCACAGAAGCTAGTACCAGCGAGAATGAATTTTGTTAGTGTTAATTTTTCTTTTAAGATTACAGCAGCACATAAGATAGTCAGTACTACTTCAGTAGAGCCAATCAGTGAGGCATTAGTAGCAGTTGTCAGAGATAGCCCGATTGTACCTGCCATATAAGCTAGTGCTGGTTCAAAGATGCCAGCAATTCCTTGTTGCCAACTTTTTCGAGAAAGGGGAAACTCACCATTTTTGCAATAGCAAATAGTTAAGAGGAACAATAAGCTAGAAATTAATTGAATAATTAACAATGTCGTCGCTGATATTTCTGAGAGTGCAACCTTGGAAAGAGTTATCCCAAAACCCCAACAGAAGGCATAACTTACTCCAATCGAAGTGTATTTCATCATTTTTGGTATGGTTAGTCGGAAGCTAATAGTTGCTGCTTATCTCGCTAGTATTGAAGTATTTTTTTAGAGACAATTTTCAAAAATAAGAGCTAGAAGCGATCGCTCTCCTCTCGAACTGTCATCAACGTGTAGCAAAGTAGTCATGTTTGAAAAATCCTTTCTACTTATTAAGTTCTGTTAGTTCAATCGTTACAATTACAGAATAGGTAACAAAAGATTTTTGAGCTTTTAAAATATTGCCCGGCTTATATAATCTTGCTACGAGTTTTTTAAGCAAAACCAATGGTTGATTCAGCATCAACAACAGCTAACGAAATGCCATCACCGATTATTTCCAGTTCGGATTTAGGCTGGGAATCGCTAATCGTTGCCGAATTTAAGCAACCCCCTGGAGATGCCAAATTTGCTCCCGAACTCGAACATTCTCTTGCTTTATGCTTGGCCACCAAACCATACCGTATTTGGCAAGCTATTGGCGATCGCAACTATAGCGGCATCTACTCTAAAGGGGATATTTCTCTTTCTCCAGCAAAACTACCCTGTTCCTATAAGGTTTATGGTGATGACCATTATTTGGAAATTAAAATTCCGATTCCTGTTCTCGAACGAGTAGCTACAGAGGTAATGAATCGCGATTTAAATCGACTAGAGCTACGAACGGAATTTCGCGATCGCCATCCTCAAATCGAGCAGCTAGCCATGATTTTACGCAGTGAACTTCATCGCGGCAAAGATGGAATGGGACAGCTTTATATAGACTCTTTAGCCAATGCCTTAATGGTGAACGTGCTAAGAGATTACAGCATTATCAAACCTCAAGCAACAATTTATGAAGGGGGCTTGAGCGATCGCTCTTTATTTCAAGCAATAGAATATATCGACCATCATTTAAGCCAGTCGATCAAGTTAGAAGATTTGAGCAATCATGTCGGAATTAGCAAATTTCATTTCAGCAGATTATTCAAAAAATCTCTGGGTATAACTCCCCATCAATATGTGATGCAGCAGAGAATTGAACGAGCTAAACAGCTATTGTCAAAGGCGGATTTGTCAATTTCAGATATTGCTTTAGATTGTGGTTTTAATAGTCACGCGCACTTGGGTAAATACTTCCATAAAATCGTGGGCATGACCCCCAAAGCTTATCGTCAAGGTTATATTTAGAAAAGCTGGGGTAGTTGGCGATCGCCGTAAACCCAACTAGTATTAAGAATTTAAAGTAAAGCTGCACCCAAAGTCAGTGCAGTCCTACCTTTGGTTACCCCCCAAACATCCATTGAATTAAAAGCTGAAGGTAGTACGGATAGTACCAATCAACAGATCGTCATTATCGTCGTTATTATCGGGATTGGTAACATAAATCAACCCAGGTGTAATAGCAATATTATCGTTCAATCTATACTCGTAAAAAGCTTCTGCGTGCAGAGATGTTTCATCGTCCTCGTCAAAGCCTTCGACATCAATACTAGACTGCGCCACCCAAGGTTCAAAGCCGATAATAATCCCTGCCATGCTGCCTTCTTGGAACAGATCGGGGAAAGCTAGAGTCGCCGCCCAATTAAAAATATCCTGTGTTCCTTGCTCGACGGTTACGCCGTTAATTTCAAAGGTATCGAGAGTGGTTACGGCATTTAGACCACCCCAGCCACCGATAATAATGCGATCGCTTAAGGCAAAAGAAAACTGAAGACTGTAAG
>JBCBWB010000056.1:0-28036 GCA_039817275.1 Cyanobacteria bacterium J06648_1
AGCTAGGGCAACTAGACTATCCCAATTTTCTTCGTTGAGTAGGGTACGGCATTTTTTCGAGCCGCTGGCGTTCAATCTTTCACCCACAATCAGAAAAGAATTATCCTGCACGTAAGGCTGAGTGCTGTAGATTGAGGCAGCTGAGGGTTCGTAGTGAGGATGACGCTCTTTGGGAGTCAAATCAGTCGCTACTTCTGCCAAGTGTTGGATATGGTCGTAACGAGTACCGCAGCAGCCACCAATAATCTGTACGCCCAAATCTTCAACAAAGTGCATCAACGCCATCCGCAGCTCCATGGGCGTTAATTTATAGTGAGCATGTCCGCCAATATTTTCAGGCAAACCTGCATTAGGGACACAAGAGACAACAAAGGGAGAATGCTCCGACAGGTGTTTAATATGTTCCTTCATCAGATCGGGTCCCGTAGCGCAGTTTAGACCCAAAATATCGATAGGATAAGGTTCAAGAATTGCCAAAGCCGATTCCATCGTCGAACCAGACAGCATCGTTCCCATCTGTTCCATAGTTACGGACACCATTAAGGGACGGCGATCGCCTTTTTGCTTAAAGACCTCTTCAATGCCATTTAGTGCTGCCTTGATCTGCAACACATCCATACAGGTTTCGACTAAAAATAAATCTACACCGCCGTCGTATAAACCTTCTGCCTGTTCTCTGTAGTTCTCTAGCAGAGTATCGTAGTCGATGTGTCCCAGAGTTGGTAGCTTGGTACCAGGACCCATTGACCCCGCCACAAATCGCGGTTTTTCGGGCGTAGAATATTCCTCTGTTAGTTTTTTGGCTAGTTCGGCAGCAGCTCTATTTAGATAGTAAGCCTGGTCACCCAAGTCATATTCTGCCAGCACAATTGACGTGCCGCCAAAGGTATCAGTTTCAATAATATCTGCTCCAGCCTCTAAGAAGCCACGATGAACGGTAGCCACGGCTTCAGGCTTGGTGTGGACTAAATATTCGTTACATCCTTCATATGCTTCGCCGCCAAAGTCGGCAGCGGTCAAATTTTGTACCTGAAGGTTGGTTCCCATTGCTCCATCTAAGATAAGCACGGGACGTTTTGGGCTGTGGAGACGGTCTAAAAAAATACTGTTCATTGCTAGCGACTGCTGATCAACAGGTTAAGTTACATTAAGTCTCATTATATGGATTTATCAGCATAAAAAAAACTTATCTTCTCAGAGTCGGGGGTTTAGACAGGTCTGAGAATAGATAATCTGCGATTGTTGGTCATTTCTCAAGCCTAATCGGGAAAACTAAATTTAGCGAACTGGATTATCTTCCTCCGCTGTTCAAAAGCGATCGCCTGTAATGCTTTCTCTCAGCTATTAAACCTACATGAACGATTCTCAAAACCAGATATTTTCTGCGATTAGCGAGTCAGGCAAGCCATCTTTAAGAATTAGCCTGCGCTGGGTTCTAGTAGTACCATTTATCACCCAGATTTTCGCGGCGGTGGGTATTGCTGGATATTTATCCCTCAGGCATAGCCAAAAGTCAATTGAAAATTTAGCTATCCAGCTAATCTCCGAAGTTGATGGGCGAATTGAGGAACACCTGGAACAATATCTAAGTGTTCCCCACCAAATCAATCAGCTAAATCAAAATGCTCTGGATTTAGGACAGCTTGACCTAACTGATTTGAGTTCCCTAGAACGCCATTTCTGGCAGCAAAGTAGAATTTTCCCCACCATTAGCTACATCCAGTTTGGCAATATAAAAGGGGAATTTGTCGGCTTGGCGCTGGATGACGATCGCAACCTGCGCTATCAAGTAACAGACTTCACGGGGTCGCTACAAACCTATGAAATTGACCAAAACGGCGGGCGGGGCAAATTTTTAAGCTCTTCTTCTAACTATAATCCTCGCAATCGTCCCTGGTACAAAGTTCCTCAAGAGGCAAATCGCCCAGCTTGGACAAATATTTATACTTGGGTCAATCCTCCTACCCTAGCGATTACTTTGGGTCAACCATATTACGACCCTGCGGGAAAATATCAGGGTGTTTTGGCGACGGATTTAAGTATTGCTCAAATCAGCAGCTTTTTGCAAAGCTTAAAAATTGGCAAAACTGGGCAGGCATTCATTTTTGATGCCGTCGGCATGTTGGTGGCAACCTCTACCGCTGAAAAGCCGTTTGTAATTGAGTCGCAGCAGCCCAAACAAATTCACAGCACCATGAGTACTAACCTCATGACCCGCTCAACAGCAGAGTATGTGGCAGGCTTGTCTCACCAAAAAACAAGGTTGTCAGAGCTACCAACGTTTAAATTTGAAATCAACGGTAAACGGCATTTTCTGGCGTTGAGTTCTTTAACCGACCCACATGGTTTGAGCTGGACTACAGCAATTGTTATTCCCGAATCAGACTTTATGGCAGAAATTTACGCTCATGGGCGTAATACCGTCTTGCTCTGTGTTGCTCTATTATTGAGCTCTACTTTATTTGGTATGGTCACTTCCCGCTGGATTGCGCAACAGATCGGCCGTTTGAGTGAGGCAATTATGGCGATCGCGGGGGGCAAATTGGATCGTAAGGTAGAGATCAAAGGCATTAAGGAACTAAGTTCTCTCGCCAACTCTTTTAACTGCATGGCAGATCAGCTCAGATGTTCTTTTGCCCAGCAAGATTACGCCAATGAAATTTTACTGCTGGCTAATACGGAATTAGATCGAGCCAATCAAGAATTGGAAGATCGAGTAGTAGCAAGAACCACAGAGCTACAGACAGCTAAAGAGGCAGCAGAGGTAGCAAACAAGGCAAAAAGTGCTTTTCTGGCAAACATGAGTCATGAGCTGCGAACTCCCTTAAATGCGATTTTGGGCTTTGCTCAGATCATGCAGCGAGACAGAGAGGCATCGCGATCGCAGTTGGATAGTCTTGCCATTATCAATCGCAGTGGCGAACACCTATCGGCTTTAATCGATGACGTGCTGGACATGTCTAAAATTGAAGCGGGACATGTGACCCTCAACAATCGCAGTTTTAATCTACACCGACTCCTCGACACCACGGCAGAAATGCTGGAACTCAAAGCGGATGCCAAGCAGCTTCTGCTTTTATTTGAGCGTCACCAAAATGTGCCTACTTATGTACGCACCGATGAACAAAAGCTGCGTCAGGTGTTAATTAATCTTTTAAATAACGCTATCAAATTCACCGATCAAGGGCGCGTAACCCTGAGAGTTAAGGCTGATCAGGCAGAACCCCAACTTCTCTGGTTTGAAGTGGAAGATACAGGAGCAGGAATCAAAGCTGAAGAATTAGATACATTATTCGATCCCTTTGTCCAAACAGAATCAGGTCGTCAAGCGGAGGAGGGCACGGGCTTGGGCTTATCAATTAGCCGCAAGTTTATCCAGTTGATGGGAGGAGACATCTCCGCTAGCAGCAGTTTGGCTCAAGGCACGGTGTTTCGGTTTCAAATTATGACTGAACCAGCGATCGCTAGTGAACTCCAAATAGCTAAATCTCATCCGAGAGTAATTGCCCTCCAGCCTGATCAACCCAGCTATCGTATTTTAGTTGTGGATGACCGCTGGGAAAATCGCCAAATTGTCTTCAAGCTACTCGAACCCATTGGCTTCCAGGTACGAGAAGCCGCTAATGGTCATGAGGCAATTACCGTCTGGCAGGAATGGCAGCCTCATTTAATCTGGATGGATATGCGTATGCCCATCATGAACGGTTACGAAGCGACAAAATACATCAAATCACACCTAAAAGGACAGGCTGTTCATATTATTGCTTTAACAGCTTCTACTTTTGAGCAAGAACGAGCAATTGTTCTATCCGCAGGCTGTGATGACTTTGTGCGTAAACCATTCCGTCAAGAGGTGATATTTGACAAAATTGCGGAATATTTAGGGGTGACATATATCTATGAAGCGGACAGCAAGACATCTTCTTGCGGCTTAGATGTGAGTCTAGATGAGAATTTTAGGCTGGATGATCGGTTGTTGCAGGCAATGCCCCAAGAGTGGTTAACTCAGCTTGAGTCTGCCGCCATGGAGTTGGATGCTGAGGCAGTCGCCGAGCTAATCGCCCGGATCTCCGCAGAACATAGTCTTTTGGCTCAGACATTACAAGAAAAAGTTGATGATTTTGATTTTGAAGAGATCGTTAGTCTGATTCAACAAACAGCTAAAAAGTAGTCTTAAATTTATGGGATCATGAATCTATCTAGCCAACAGCATCAGAATATTTTAATCGTCGATGATATCGCCGATAATTTGCGCGTTTTATCGAGTACCTTAGATCGGCAAGGCTACAAAATACGCTGTGCTAAAAGCGGTATGACAGCTCTCAAAGCTGCTGCTAAAATCGTTCCTGACCTGATTCTGTTAGACATCAACATGCCAGATATGGATGGCTATGAGGTCTGCCAGCGGCTCAAAAGCGGAATCAAGACCCAGGACATACCAGTAATTTTTCTCAGCGCCCTCAATGACGTTTTAGATAAGGTCAAAGCTTTTGAAGCAGGGGGAGTAGACTATATCACTAAGCCTTTTCAGGTAGAGGAGGTCTTGCTACGAGTTAAGAACCAGCTAGATCTACAGACAGCTAAATCTCAGGTTAAGTTATTAAATCAAGAACTAGAGCAGAAGGTCAAAGAACGAACCCTAGAACTAAAAATTGCCAATCAGAAATTGGTAGGAACTAACCATAGACTACAGCAAGAAATTGCCGAACGCTGCAAAATAGAACAACAGCTCCTGCGAGACGCTCTTTATGATGGCTTGACCGCATTGCCCAACCGTACCCTGTTAATGGATCGGATTGATCGCGCCCTCCAGCGGATAAAACGCAATCCTAAACATCAGTTTGCCGTCCTTTTTATCGACCTCGATCGCTTTAAAAAGATCAATGATAGTCTGGGTCATTTAGTGGGCGATCGCCTCTTAGTGCAGGTAGCTCAGGTCTTGAGGGAAGACTTACGGACGATCGATACCGTGGCTCGTTTGGGAGGAGATGAGTTTGTCATTTTACTGGACGATATTAAATCCTTACAAGATGCTACCAAGGTCGGAGATCGCCTGCAAAAGCGGCTAAAAACCCCCCTAGATATTGGCGGTCACAGTATTGTAATCAGCGCCAGCATCGGTGTTGCCCTCAGTTCCCCCAAGTATCAAAATAGCTCGGAAATTCTGCGAGATGCTGATATTGCTCTGTACCGCGCGAAAGATAAAGGCAAAGCTCGCTATGAGATCTTCGACGAAGCGATGTATATCCAAGCTCTCAAAGCAGTTGAGCTAGAGCATGACCTGCGGCAAGCATTAAAAAACAATGAATTTAGCCTGTTCTACCAGCCGATAATTTCTCTTAAAAACAACGCTCTTTCTGGTTTTGAGGCTTTGATTCGCTGGCATCATCCCCTTCATGGTCTAATTTCTCCCAAAGAATTTATTCCCCTGGCTGAAGATACAGGGCTGATCATCGACATTGGCGATTGGGTCTTACAGTCTGCTTGTCAATCCCTCGCCACCTGGCAACGAGAAAATGCTGACCGTGCCGATATTGCCGCTCTCAAGGTCAATGTTAACGTTGCCTGTCAACAGTTCCAGAAACCCGATTTCGTAGCCAAGCTCGACAGCATTCTAGAACAAACCCAGCTCAATCCAACCTGTCTACGGCTGGAGATTACCGAACGGGTACTGGTCGATTCGGAAATAAACACCCAAAACACCCTCACCGAAATCAAAAAAAGACAAATCAAGCTGAGTATTGATGATTTTGGCACGGGCTACTCTTCCCTGAGCTATCTGAGCCGTTTGCCAATTGATAACTTGAAGATTGATCGCTCTTTTATTCGCAATATCAATTCCGACCGAGAAAGTTTAGAAATAGTCAAAACAATTATTACCTTGGCTCACAATTTAGGTATGGACGCGATCGCCGAAGGAGTAGAAACGATTTCTCAAGCACAGCAGCTCAAGGCTCTAGACTGCGAATATGCTCAAGGTTATCTCTTTGCCAAACCGATTGCAGTCGAGGCGATTGAATTAATACTGCAAGAGACAGCAAGCTTTTGTCTCCAAAAAATTTAAGCCAGAATACATAGATTTTCAACAAAACCACCTAATTTAGACTATCTAGGTTCAAAACTTAGCTTAAACATAGAAAATTCTCAGCAAAATATCAGCTCTCGTTGCCAAAATGAGGTTATAGAATAGACAGATTTTAAAGGTTAAATCATTTAGGAATAATCTTTTATTTAGTAAAGATTAAGCATATACTCTCGATGATCAATTTAATCTGTAATAGACCTAAGTTAAGTAAAGGGATTTAGTTATCTGTGACTGAGATTGCAACCAACCAGCCAACCACATCCAACCAAGTAGACTCGGTAGATTACGATATCGAGTCGGCGGTACTATCAAGATATCAGGAAGGCGCGAGACAGCAGCAGCCTAGTTTATGCTGTCCGACGGAGTATGAAGGCAACTATACGGCAAATTTGCCCGAAGAAATTATTGCCAAAGACTATGGCTGTGGCGATCCTACCCGCTACGTCAATGAAGGAGAAACTGTCGTTGATCTAGGTTCGGGGGCAGGTAAAAATTGCTATATTCTGGCGCAGAAAGTCCAGGAGTCAGGCAAGATTATCGGCGTAGATTTCAACGACGAGATGCTCAATCTGGCGCGTAAGTATCAGGATGAGATGGCAGACAAGCTAGGCTACCGCAATACAGAATTTATTAAAGGTAAGATACAGGATCTGAAACTGCCTTTAGATACTTTGGAAACTTGGCTTCAGAGCAACCCTGTCCAGAGCGTAGACAACATTGCGGCATATGAAGCAGAATGCGATCGCCTGAGACAGCAGCAACCCCTCATTGCCAGCGATAGCGTTGATGTGGTGATTTCTAACTGCGTACTTAACCTGGTGCGTCCCCAAGATAAAGAACAGCTGTTTGGCGAGATCTTTCGGGTCTTAAAGCGCGGCGGTAGAGCGGTAATATCCGACATTGTTTGCGACGAAGACCCCACACCCAAAATTATGAACGACCCCGACATGTGGAGTGGTTGTATTGCGGGGGCATTTAGAGAAGACATGTTCCTCAAGATGTTTGAGGACGCAGGATTTTATGGGGTAGAAATTCTCAAGCGAGAAGAGACTCCCTGGCAAGTCATTGACGGCGTTGAGTTTCGTTCTATGACCGTTAGAGCCTACAAAGGTAAAGAGGGTGTCTGCCTAGAGAGAAAGCAGTCAGTGGTCTATAAAGGTCCCTGGAAACAGGTAGTTGATGATGATGGTCACGTTTTCTGTCGCGGCGAGCGGATGGCGGTATGCGATAAGACTTATAACATCATGACTAGCTGCTGTAGTCCCTATAGTAGCGATGTAATCGGCATCGAACCCTATGAGAACATTCCTTTGGCAGAAGCGGCAGAATTTAACTGCAAAACTAAAGCAGTGCGCCACGCTAGAGAAACCAAAGGTTCTGAATACAACCTGACGGAAACGAGCAGTGATGATTGCTGTATCCCTGGAGACTGTTGTTAATCAGTTAACAGTCAACAAACAAGTGTAGTAGAAAAAATTTGATTCATTGCGATCGACTTTGACTTTGCCCAGCAGCAATAATTAGAGATCGCAATTATTTTCATCTACAAAACACAAATAGTTAACAATTAATCTCTCTTCAGTAATCCTCCTTCGAGGACGTAGTCAGTAATCAGTAATCACTTCATGTGGACTATAGCTATATTTTTGGCAACGGTTTTTTTAGCCTACGCCAACGGTGCCAACGACAATTTTAAGGGGGTCGCAACTCTCTTTGGTAGTCAGACCACCAACTATAAAGCGGCAATTTGGTGGGCAACAGCAACTACCTTTGCTGGCTCTCTCTGCTCGGTATTATTTGCTACTGCTTTGCTCAAAAGCTTTTCGGGTAAGGGCTTAGTGCCACATGCGATCGCCGATACGAGTTCTTTTCATTTGGCAGTTGCTTTGGGCGCGGCCATAACGGTCATTCTCGCTACGGTAACGGGATTTCCGATTTCTACTACCCACGGCATTACAGGGGCATTGACTGGGGCAGGATTAGCCGCTATCGGCACAGAATTGAACTTCGCTGCTTTAGGTAAATCTTATTTTATCCCTTTGCTCTTGAGTCCTTTGATTGCGATCGCTTTAAGTCTGGGGCTATATAGTTTCTTTCACTATGGTCGAGCCGCTTTAGGAATCAAAAAAGCCTGGTGCGTCTGTATTGGCAACAAGCAAGAATTAGTGACCGTGGGCAGCGAATTGCGCTTTGCTCAAGAAAACGAACTCAGTATAGATACAGTCGAAAACTGTAATCAGCAATACGTCGGGAATTTTGGGGGCATTAATAGTCAAAAGCTGGTAGATAGCTGTCATTTTTTAAGCGCAGGAGCAGTCAGCTTTGCTAGGGGTTTAAACGATACTCCCAAGATTGTGGCTCTCTTACTAACGGTAACAGCTTTTTCCATCGAAGGAGGAATGCTAGCCGTTGGTCTAGGCATGGCAGTAGGGGGCTTGCTCAACGCCCGAAAAGTAGCTCTAACGGTAAGTAAAAAAATTACGACCCTTAATCCAGGAAGAGGCTTAGCGGCAAATTTGGTAACGGGCTTTCTGGTGATTTTTGCCAGCCGTCTGGGAGTTCCCGTCTCGACGACTCATGTTTCCGTCGGCTCTATTTTTGGTGTCGGAGTAATTTCTCAAACTGCCCATCTTGGTATGTTTTCCAAAGTATTAAGCTCTTGGGTTCTAACTTTGCCTATTGCTGCCGCTATTAGTGCCACAATTTACTTAGCATTACCCAAATAAATACAATCTTTAATGCCCGTTATTTGAGCTATTGTCTACTAATCATATATCGATAAATCAGTAATTAAAATGTCGATTACAAATACTTCTATCACTCCCTTTTCCCAAAAGATTGAATCTCCTCTAGTCAAAGATAAAATTAGCGTCCTTCAGATAAATTTAGGTCGTAAGTGCAATCTTGCCTGTACTCACTGCCATGTCGAGGCTAGCCCCAAACGTACTGAGGAACTATCCCCTGAAGTATGTGAGCAAATTATTCAATTGATTAATCGCTTTCCCCAAATTCAAACCGTTGATCTAACAGGGGGCGCGCCAGAAATGAACTATGGCTTTCGTCCTATAGTTGAAGCAGCCAAAGCTCAGGGTAAAGAGGTAATTGTTCGCTCTAATTTAACTATCTTTTTTGAGCCTGGATACGAAGACTTGCCTCAATATTTTGCCCAGCATCAACTGCGCGTTACCGCCTCTCTGCCCTGCTACCTTGAAGATAATGTCGATTCTCAAAGAGGTGCAGGAGTTTATCATGAGTCAGTCAAAGCGATTCAACAGTTGAACGCGCTAGGATACGGTACAGACCCCAATTTGGTTATCGATTTGGTCTATAATCCTCCTCTGCCAACAAAACCCAGCTTTAACCTGACTCCCAATCAGCAAAAACTAGAACAAGACTATAAGACTTATCTGGCTCAACATTTCCAAATTCAGTTTAATAACCTATTTACGATTACCAATATTCCGATCGGCAGAACCAAACAGTTTTTACAGCGTCGTGGAATTCATGATGTCTATCTTCAGTTTCTAGCAGAAAACTATAACCCCGCAACTTTGGATAGCGTTATGTGTCGTAATGAGCTATCGATTGACTATCTAGGCAATGTTTATGATTGCGATTTCAACCAGATGGAAGGGATCTTTGCTACTAGCGATCGCCATCGTCTAACCGTATCCCAACTACTATCGATGAACAGCCTAGACGTTATCCGAGAAATCAAAACGGCAAACTACTGTTATGGCTGTACTGCGGGGACAGGCTCTAGCTGCGGCGGCGCTTTGCTATCATAGATTGTGATTAAAAAGCTCTTTAGAAGCTCAATTCAATTGTTGACTCAGCTACGTAGATTATTCGGTCAACCTAAATTTCTCCTGATCGCGATCGCTGTTCTGGGAATTGTCTTGCTATGTATTTATACTCCTCTAAGAGCAGTATTTAACCCCTTCTTGTTCAAAGATTTTATTCAGCAGTATGAAGGCTACATAGAAATTATCTTTGTGGGGATCTATGTCGTTTTAACGGTGATTGGCGTTCCTGGTACAGTTCTCACAATTGTTGGCGGCAGTCTTTTTGGCATCTGGAACGGTACGATCATTTCGATCATTAGTGCGACTCTAGGTGCCTTATTTGCCTTCTGGGCAGCCCGTTACCTCTTTCGGGATTGGGCGCAACGTCGGTTTAGCAAGAGTAAAAGGCTGACTCAGTTCCAGACAGCAGTATTAAAGCAGCCATTTTCTTTTGTTCTCACCACCCGTTTAATCCCCATCTCTCCCTTTAATTTAGTTAACTATCTCTTCGGCTTAACCTCAATCAACTGGTTAGACTATACCTACGCCACCTTTATTGGCGTTATTCCTGGCAGCCTTGCCTATACTTGGATTGGCAAAAGTGGCGACATGGTGATGAAAGGAGGCGATCGCCTTTCGTTATTTTTAGCTTTATCTTTTCTAGCCCTATTGTCTATTATTCCGATGCTCTATCGGCGTTAGGTTTTATCTTCTACTCTTGCCGTATATCAATACTTTCAGGTGCCTGTGTCAGATTGCCAGCTTACTAGTGGCAAAGAATTAGGAGTTGTGATCGCCAAAATAAGATAAAGATAGAAGCGCAGCATCACAAGTTAACCTGATAGCAAACTGTATCGCTTGTTTAACAACTCATTTATTTACTTTTTTTGGTCTACCGCCTTTTTGACCATTAGCTCTCGATGCAGCTTTCTTTTTGTCAGAAGTAGATGAACCACCTTTACTAGCTATTTGCTTCATCCAGACGTTACTTCCAAACATCCCCAGTAACAAACCTTGAATACTCAAATCTATATCAGGTTCGTCCCACCTCAGTCCTTTTCCTGATGGGGTGAGTTCTACGGTAGCTAAGATTTCTGGTGACAGCGAAGAGATGACTTCAACTGAATCAGTCAAAAAAGAGAAAGTTGCGCCATTATCAAAATGAAGTGTAATAGATGAAGATGATCCCTTCGAATCCTGGTTGAACAATGCTTTCTTCGCTCTTGGTTCTACTGCATCAATTTTTTGTTGATGAGCGATCGCTGCGTCAATTTGAGCTTCTATCTGTTGGTCGGTTAACTGCGCCATTTATTCTTAATCTAGTAGCCATCTTACTATTTTAAACCAACTGCTTAGGATAAAATTCGACAATACAAAACAATCGATCGCTCAATGATTGTCTGAGATCGGGCGATCGCCAATTCACCAGAAAAAGCTACAGTCAGAAACTTCATGTGTGTCATACTAATTTTATCGCTCTAATTCCTCACCATGAACGAAACAATTCAATTTACATTTGAACTCGACGATCCAGAATTAGAAGATGAGCAGCGGTTAAGGTTTTCACAGAAGCTACTCAAGGAGTTGCGTAACCTCGATGAAGTAGAACGAGCAGAGCGAACAGAAGATACAGCTCCAGAGGCAGGAAGTAAGCCTGGGTTTGCCACCCTAATCGGCAGCATTACGGCTCTAGTCCATTTTAAAAACATTAAAGCATTCTTCAGATTTTTGGGCGATCGCCTCCAGGACAAGCCGATTGAGGGTAGTATCAAAGTAGGGGAGAATCAAGTGACGTTTAAAGTCAAGAGTCGTCAAGAATTAGCCGAAGTTGAAAAAACGGCTTTAAACCTTATTGCAGCAATGAGTCAAGCAAGTAATGCCCAAGAAGATAGCACTACTGATCGGGGTTAGTGAATATGGAGAAGATATCCCTTCCTTATCCGCCCCGAAAAATGATGTAGCCGCAATTAAGCAGGTGTTGGAGGATTCCAGCATGGGAGCATTTGATCGAGTAGAAGCATTAATTGATCCCGATCCTACTTCGATGCGTCTGGCAGTACAGCAATTATTTGCTCGTTGTGACAAAGGCGATCTTGTACTCTTGTATTTCTCTGGTCACGGCATTACTAACGATAACAACGAGCTTTATTTTGGTACGAAGGGAACTTCCAGAGAATTCTACCAAGCCACTTCTGTCGCCGCTAGCTTTATCCAAGGCATATCCTGTGACAGCCGTGCCAAACGGCAGGTAATCGTCCTCGACTGCTGCTATAGCGGTGCTTTCGCCGAGGGCTGGCAAGCCAAAGGTGTTGAATTAGACCTTCAGCAAGAATTAGGCGCGGAGGGTAGAGTCGTCTTAACCTCCTCAAGCGCTACTCAAAAATCATTCCAACACGAATCTGATGACCTTTCTCTCTATACCCAGTATCTTGTTGAAGGAATAGAAACAGGGGCAGCAGGAAAAAAAGAACAGGGTAGAATTTATGCTTTTGAGCTTCATGACTATGCCAAAGCCAAAGTTCAGGAAGTAAAACCCAAGCAAAAACCAGGAATTATTACAGATCGAGAAGGTTACAATATTCTTCTCAGTCAAGCACCTGTTAACGATCCAGAATTAGACTATCGTAAGGTGGTTGAGAAATATGCTACTGAAGGTCATATAAGCATTATCGGCACTCGTATCCTGCGCTTGAAACGCCAAGAGTTAGGCATAACTGAGGAGCAGTCTCAGGAGATAATTGACGAAGTACTTGCTCCCTATCGCCAACGCCTGGAAAACATAAAACAGTACCAAGAAGTTTTTGCGGAGGCGGTCGAACATCACTATCCCCTCACGGAACAATACCTTAGTGAACTTCAAGATCTGCAAGATATTTTAGGGCTAGAAAACCGAGATCTAATCTCTGTTAAAGAGAAAATTATCGCCGAAAAAGAATTAGAGCCTTCACAAATAGCCGACTCAACAAACTTACCAGGAAATTTAATACCATCCAAAGAATCAACTTCAGAAGAAACAAATCTAAATTTCTTTGGTAAATTACTGTCTCCATTCTTCCAAATGACTGCTGATGACTTTTTTAAACGTGGTCTTGACAAACAAAACGAAGAAGATACTTTAGGAGCGATCGCCGATTACAGTAAGGCAATTGAACTAAACCCAGACTTGGCTGAAGCCTACGTCAACCGAGGTAATGCTTACTTAAATCTAGGAGAATACCAGGAAGCGATCGCCGATTATAACAAAGCAATTGAACTCAATCCCGGTGATGCAGATGCCTACATCAACCGAGGTAATGCCTACTTGAATCTAGAAGAATACCAGGAAGCGATTATCTATTTTAATAAAGCAATTGAACTCAATCCTAACTATCCTAACTCTGCGCTTGCTTATTTCAACCGAGGTAATGCCTACGGGAATCTAGGAGAATACCAGAAAGCGATTACCGATTACAATCAAGCAATTGAACTTAATTCTAACTATGTAGATGCCTACATCAACCGAGGTAATGCCTACGGGAATCTAGGAGAATACCAGGAAGCGATTACCGATTGTAATCAAGCAATTGAACTCAATCCTGGTGATGCATGTGCCTACATCAACCGAGGTCTTGCCTACTTGAATCTAGGAGAATATCAGGAAGCGATTACTGATTGTAATAAAGCAATTGAACTCAATCCTGACTATGTGGATGCCTACATCAACCGAGGTCTTGTCTACTTGAATCTAGGAGAATACCAGGAAGCGATTACCGATTGTAACAAAGCAATTGAACTCAATCCTGGTGATGCATGTGCCTACATCAACCGAGGTCTTGCCTACTTGAATCTAGGAGAATACCAGGAAGCGATTACCGATTGTAACAAAGCAATTGAACTCAATCCTGACTATGTGGATGCCTACATCAACCGAGGTAATGCCTACGGGAATCTAGGAGAATACCAGGAAGCGATTACCGATTGTAACAAAGCAATTGAACTCAATCCTGACTCTGCCATCCCTTACAGTAACAGAGGCGATGCATACAACAATCTAGAACAATACGGCAAAGCGATCGCCGATTGTAATCAAGCAATTGTCCTCAATACTAACTTTGTCGAAGCCTACAGTAATAGAGGTTATAGCTACCTCAATCTAGAACAATACGGCAAAGCGATCGCCGATTGTAATCAAGCAATTAAACTCAATCCTAACTTTGCCGAAGCATACTATAACCTAGGTCTTACTAGTCTAAAACAGGGAAACAAACAGGTAGCAATTCATGATTTCACTCAAGCCGCAGAGCTTTATCAAAAACAGAAAAATACAAAAATGTATCAAAAATCACTTGATCGCATCCAAGAACTTCAAAACTAGCCTTTGTATAGCTTTTTCAGCACTTCTATAAATTATTAGTAATTCCTATCAAATAGCTAAATAGCGGGCAATCGCGACAGCAAAGAGAAAATTCCAAACGCCAACAACAAACCGCCACTGACAGGATTAATCCAACTCGACCAACGGCGCAATTCTAAAATCTTCTTGATCGAGGCAGTAAACGTCCCTGCAATCACCAACGGCATTACATAGCCGATCGCATAAGCAATTAATAAGCCAGCACCCAAAACTAAATTCTGGGTCGTTGCTACCCAGGTAAGCAGAGTGGCGAGAACTGGGGTACTACAGGGAGAGGCGATCAAGCCAAAGGTCAGACCAATTAAATACGATCGCAGTCCACGGGGAAGATCGTCGCTAATCCAGTCGGTTGCGCCGAGGGAAGGGAAACGAAAGGAGACTATTTCTAAGAGATTGAGTCCCATGGCGATCGCCACTAAACTAACGACGATTGGTAAACCTACCCCAATCTGTCCGTATACTTTGCCGATTGTTGTCGCCAGAATACCTAATATGGCGAGAGTTGTGGCTAAACCCAGGGCAAACCAGCTAGACTGCACTGCCGCCTGTAGTCGTCCTTCTGATTCGTAGCCGCCAATGTAGCCGACGGTAATGGGCAACATGGAAAGCATACAGGGAGTCAGGCTAGTGACCAGTCCTGCGAGGAAGATAACCCCGACACTGACAATGCTGAGATGATCTAGTTGAGTTGTGACAACGCGATCGGCAAATCTTTCGAGTAAATATAGTTGCGTCTGTAATAATTCCAGCATTAAATGAATTGATTATGATTAAGTCCAGCCTAAAACTGTTCTCATCATAAATTCTATCAAAGTAACTAGTTCTCGCTGAATTCTGTCTCCAGGGAGATTAAGATTAGCTGACGTGCTATCAAAGTTAAAACATTAATCTAGAGGAATTACCGACCTATATGTTCAACAAAAACACACTTTTCTTAATTTTACTGGTGTTTATTCCCGTTTCCATTGCGGCACACTTTCTGGAATGGGGCGAAACGATTGTCTTTCTCACCGCCGCTTTGGGAATTGTGCCGCTTGCTTCCTATATGGGGACGGCGACGGAGGAAATTGCCGTGGTAACGGGTCCTAATATTGGCGGCTTGCTCAACGCTACCTTTGGCAATGCTACTGAATTGATTTTGGCCTTTATTGCTCTCCAGGCTGGTTTGGTAGGAGTAGTTAAAGCGACGATTACAGGCTCAATTGTCAGTAACCTGCTGCTGGTGATGGGATTTTCGATGTTGTTGGGAGGAATCAAGTTTAAGGAGCAAAAATTTCAATCTACCATTGCTCGTCTCAACGCCTCGACGATGAATCTGGCGGTAATTGCTCTTTTGTTACCAACGGCGGTGCAGTACACCTCCACAGGAATTGAGGAACAAACGCTCCAGAATTTGTCTGTTGCCGTGGCGGCAATCTTGATCCTGGTTTATGGACTTACTCTCCTCTTCTCGATGAAAACCCATGCTTATCTGTGCGAAGTGGGAGAAGCAGAACAGGAAGAAGAGGAACATGATGTTAATTTACCCTTCTGGATTTTTATTCTCTTAGCGGTGACATTAGCAGTGGCAGTGGAATCAGAGTTGCTGGTAGATTCTTTGGAAGTCGCCACCTCCGAATTAGGCTTGAGCAAATTATTTACGGGGGTAATTCTGCTGCCGATTATTGGTAACGCCGCCGAACATGCCACTGCCGTAACCGTTGCCATGAAAGATAAGATGGATCTTTCTGTATCAGTGGCGGTGGGTTCAAGTATGCAAATTGCCTTGTTTGTTGCCCCTGTACTGGTAATTGCTGGCTGGATCATTGGTCAACCAATGGATCTCAACTTTAATCCTTTTGAACTAGTTTCAGTTGCGGTAGCCGTGTTGATTGCTAATTCGATTAGCTCTGATGGTGAGTCTAACTGGTTAGAGGGTAGTTTGCTAATCGCGACTTACGCGGTTGTGGCGATCGCTTTCTTTTTCCATCCCGTTGTCGAAGGCATGATTTAACTATATTGCTCGGCAAATGCGATCGCGATTCAGGGTTAGGACAATGTTTCTAATCCTGTTTTTTTATATAAATGCAACAAAATAATTGTATTTACAAATTTGTAATTTAATTACTCGACGTAAATCAAAATACCTTAGCGTAACTTTCATTGATCATCAAAATCAAGTGCAATATAGCCATTCAAATTTATAACCTCTAGTCTCAAAACGCAATTAGACAGTGAAACATAAAAACACTTATATTTTTTTAAAAGTAATTTACATCAAAAAAAACAATTATTTCTTGAGGATGTAAATTTGATTACATGTAGTTCAAAAATAATGTGCTATTTTAAGAGATAGTGAAGTTTGGCACAATAATATTAATTAGTAATCAAGCAAGACGAAATAGATTAGTCCTAAATATTCTACTAACTAATACCAATATCTAAAAGTGACATAGATATTTGCTAGCTAACTAAAGTCTCTTGAGCTGGTAAAAATTATTGCGGCACTTTCCATAGTGCAATCGCTTTTCTATTAAGATTAAAAAGCTGGCTACATACTGAAATTAAGTCAGAAATATAGTCAAGAAAATGCGCTCCAAAACTTGCAATTAATAGATGCAGGGCTGGGAAATAAATAATTTATTTCTCGTCCGAAAGCTCATGCTGTCTAAATTTCTCTACTCTCACAAAAATACCCACGAATTATGAAAAGTATCATAACCTTAATCGAAGAAAAGCAGCAGGTTTATTCACAACTGCCTTTTTTTGAATTTTTGAGCGATCAAAGCATTAGTCCAGAACAAAAGCTGGCTTTTGCCCCTTGTGCAGCACCATTTATTATGGGATTTTCCGATTTATGCAAATATACATTACGCCAAGAACCCACTAAAGATAAGATACAGCTAATTTTAAATCAGCATACCTATGAAGATGATTTTCATTGGCAATGGTTTTTAGAAGATTTACAAAAGCTAGGTTTTAATGGTTCATATACTATTAGTGAATCTTTAGATTTTCTGTGGAGTGAAGCAACAAAAAACTCTCGCTTACTTACTTATAAGCTATACAAATGGATTGCTGAATCTGAACCACTTGAAAGATTGGTTATTTTAGAATCAATTGAAGCAACTGCTGATATTTTTCTATCTTTGACTAGCAAAGCAGCAAATCAACTAAAAAATAAAACTGAGCAAGAATATCGTTATTTTGGAGATTGCCACGCAAATCAAGAAGATTGTCATAGCGCAAATTCTTCAGACACAAGCAAAATCATTGCTAGCATGTATCTCTCAGAGGAAAATAAGCAGAAAGCTCAAATATTAGTCGAACGAGTTTTTGCTCTGTTTACCGATTGGACTTACGAATTATTAGCCTATGCTCAAGCTCAGAGATTAGCAAAGACATCAAGCCATAACTTGAAATATATATTCCACAATGAAGCAGCATAGACATCCTTACTAGTTGATTAGTCTGACTAGACTAAATTAGAAAGAAACAATAAATATGATGCCCAAAAAAGCTTGCTAAATTATAATTTTGGGCATCATAGAAAAGCAGTGACACCATCTAAATCCTGGTGTCATAATCAAGTTCATCAAAGGAAATTTCAATCTTAGTACCTTGAGTTTGCTCTAGTTCGATCTCACCATCTAGCTGCTGGACTAGGGTGCAGACAAGTTCTAATCCTAGAGAATCACTATTGTGTAGGTCTAAGCCTGGCTTGAAGCCAACACCATCGTCCTCAATGACCAGGACAACTTTGCCATCTTGATTATGTCTTAGTTTAAGCCAGATATTACCGCTAAGGCGATCTCGAAAACCATGTTCTAGAGCATTAGAAATTAACTCATTGACAATTAAACCGCAGGGGTTGGCGCTCTCAATGTTTAGTTCAATCGGTTCTAGATCGAGAGTGATATTAATATTTCTCTCTTGGCTTCCTTGGGAATAGGCTAAATTGTCTAATAAAGATTGAATATAGTCAGCAAAATTGATTCGATCTAGCTCACTATTACCATAAAGATGTTGATGCACCATTGCCATTGCCGTAATTCGATTTTGGCAGTTTTCTAGTAGCTTAATTACTTCTAGATCGTCAACATAATTACTTTGAAAATCTAATAGACTCGAAACTACAAATAAATTGTTTTTGACTCGATGATGAATTTCTTTGAGTAGAATTTCTTTTTGCTTCAAAGATTTTTGTACTGAAGCATGATCTTCAAGATCTTTATATAAGTTAGCATTGGCGATAGAAATTGACACCTGAGACAGCAAAGCTTGCAATACTGCCGATTTTTGGCTGGTAAAAGCTCCTTTAACCATACTTTCTAGGTACATAATTCCCTGTAGCTTATCCTGATATATAATTGGAGCGCATAATATAGACTGAGGTTGATTCATAATGATATAAGAATCATCAATGAATAGCCTCTGAGCGTTTGCTTCTTCCAGCATTATTATCTTGTGAGTACTCTGGATATAGTTAATAATTGAACTTGGTAGATCTTGGTATTCAGATAGAGAGATATGGGGAAGTTCTACTCTTATTTCCGAGTCAATAAAAGCAGAAGCAGCAATCATCCAATTTGAATTTTGCTGAAGAATTAGGATGCCTTTCTGCGCACCCGCATTTTCCATCACAATTAGCATCATCTTAGAAAACAAATTGTCCAAAATTATTTCTGAAGAAATTGCTTGTGATGCTTGAAGTACAGAAAAGAGATCGAAATTATCTAAGTTAGAATCAAGTTTATCACCGTATTCATCAACTTCTTCGAGCTGATGGTCACACCTGGCAACTGATGCTGTTTTTAAAGCAGAGTTTAGCAAATCCCGATGTTTAGATTCTAGTGTCCCCGCTTTAGCCAAAGCACCCCAAGATAAGTATTTTTGATAGGCATTAGCCAAGTAATAACTAGCTATCTTAATTCTTCCTTGAGATAGATAAAATTCTCCTGCCAATTCTTCGGCTAAGGCAGATTGGTGTAGATAATTAGCCTCCATTGCCCCATCAATTGCTTGATCATAATATGCTGCGGCTACTTCATTTTTGCCCAAAACTCTTGCCTTTTCCGCTGTTACTAGCTCATACTTATGTTGATAGTTACTTGGAGCATGTTCTGCCCACTGTTTAATTTGTTCTTGATAGATAGTAATTTCCTTGGGTGAATTAATAGACTCAGCTTCAGGCTGAAGGTCATATTCTGCCAACATGGTTAGACAAGAATAAAAATAGTACTCCCCATAGCACATAGTCCCAACGGCGGCGTTGATATATTTTTTGCCCTGACGAATGTAAACCAGTCCTTGCTGATAATCTTGAAAGAGGTAGCAGAGGATTATCTTTGCCAAATATAAAGCAAACAAAGCCGTAGCGTTATTTGTTGCTTGCCATGACTCAAGCATCGCTACTTCATCGAAACTTTCTCCTATTAATAGTAGTTTGTTCCTTACTTTTCCTTGAAGATTAAGATTGAGCTGATGCCAGATCTGGGCATAGTTCAACTGGAAATTTTGTTTGAGATGAGCAATCATCTTAATCTGCTTGGAAGATTTTGCTTCAGCAGTAGGTAACGTTTCTCCGATAAAAAAGAGATAAGTGCAATAATACTTAGCATGAAAACAGGCATGCTCGATATCTCCTACCTCCAAACCGTGGTCAATTCCTGCGAGAAAATGATTTAAAGTCGAGGCGGCTGGTTCTTGCCAATGACGAATCATGTTATTGAACAAGAAGCTTACCTTTGATTTAATTTTTTTATCATCAAATTTCTCTTGCAGCTCCAGAGCTAGTTTTCCTAGCCGATAGCCAGTCTTAATATTTCCCGCAGCACAGACTAATAGCCCATAAAGAGCATAAGCATAGGCTGATAAAGCACAGTTACCATGCCGCAGACAAA
Organism: Cyanobacteria bacterium J06648_1; assembly: GCA_039817275.1. Lineage (GTDB taxonomy): Bacteria > Cyanobacteriota > Cyanobacteriia > Cyanobacteriales > Xenococcaceae > Waterburya. Next base: position 20,146 of record JBCBWB010000056.1, read on the forward strand.
GCTCGACCATTTTGGAAACCATGACTGAAAATAGTTCTGGTTTGACGATATAGACAGGCGGAATTATTGTCGTCAAAATCTCCATTGCCAATATTGCAGAGCGATCGCTCATAATCGGCAAATTTCTCAGAGACTTAATGCTTTTGCTTTTTAGATCCAAGCAGAGAGTATATTCGTAAACATCAGTAAAATTATTTGGCAGTTCTACATCTAATAGCTTCAGCACCTGTAAACCTGTATCCACAGCAGGCTGCATTTCGTTTTGAGCAATGTGAGTACGAATTTTATTTTGGTAAACTTGAACTCTTTCTAGAACTGTTTTTGCCTCTTCCAAAACAACATTACCTAGCTGTTCAGCATAGACAAAATTGCCATTTAAGTAATGAACCTCACTTGCTTGAAGATAAACAGCTAAAATGAGAGCATAATTATCTTGCCAATAAAATGATGGTGAGAGATCTAAAGCTAGATCGATATAATTAGCTGCTACCTGGTAAGCATTAGCAGCTTTGGCTTTTTCTCCCGCAATGAGGTTTAACTCAATTAAACGATTTAGTTCTAATTCATTTTTTAATAAGGTTCGACCAAGATTGAGGTGACGCACAATCTCAAATATTTTTTCGTCAATCTCTGCTGAGGGCGTTTGCTCTAGACAAAAATTACCCACGATTAAGTGTAGCTGGATTAGTTCCTCTGGTTCTAAAAGTGAATAAACTGCCTGATGTACTCGGTCGTGAACAAATTGATATTCAACTTTTTCTGGTGACTCTTTGGCGACAATAATTCCCGACTGTAAAGCATGACCCAACTCCTGAATAATGATGCTTGGCTCAAGAAAAGCTGAAAAATTAATTGAATATTCTTTAACCTTTTGCCAAACAGCCTTCAGTGGCTCTAAATCGAAGCCATTGCCAATACAGGCAGCAAGCTTAAGTATCTGCAAGCAGGTCGGGGGAAGCTGATTTAAATTGCGACAGACCAACTCCACAACATTGTAGTTAGCGATCAAGGTATTGTGTAGTTCATTGATCGACCATTCCCAGTTGGAGTTGGAAAAGTCAAACTTCAGTAGCTTTTCCTGATAGAACGACTGTAGCAGCAGATGAACAAAGAAGGGATTACCATGGGTACGTTGCCACAGTAGTTGAGCTAGAGGTAAAGATTTATCTAGATCGCACTGTAGACTATCGAGCAGCAGAGAATTTATATCTCTTGTTGTTAGTGGAGACAGGACAACTTGATTTACTCGAACAGTTTGAGCAATATGGGCTACGGTTTGTAGCAGAGGAGCCGCTCTTTCTAGCTGGCGATCGCGATATGCGCCAACTATCAATAGATTACTACCTTGGCAATCATTGACTAATAATTCGATCAGACTTAGAGAACTTGAATCAGCCCACTGTAGATTATCTAAAAACAAAATCAGGGGTAATTTTGAGCCAGCAAAAATCTGAATGAATTTTACAAAGACGGTATTAAACAGATTCTCTCGCTCTTTGAATTGGAGTGGCAGCAAGTCTGGCTGAGAACCGATAATAAGCTCTAGCTCTGGCAATATGTTGGTGATTACTTTGCCATTATTACCGAGCGCCTTTTGAATTTTTTGCTGCCAAAATTGGCGATTTTCTTGAGTTTCTGTGAGTAGCTGTTGAATTAACTCTCCTAATGCCTGAGTTATGGCTTTGTAGGGAGTCTCTTTGGTAAAGGGTTCAAACTTTCCCGTAATAAAATAACCCCTTTTGCCGCAGATAGAAGGAATTACCTGATTGACTAGAGCTGTTTTGCCGACTCCCGAATCCCCCGTGAGCAGGAGTATTTCTGTTTCATCAGAATTAATTCTAGCTAAGGATTCGGCGATCGCATTTAAGGCAGCAGCACGTCCGTAGAGCTTTGTTGATAGCTCGAATTGACTACGGCGATCTAATGCTCCTAGTTCAAACAGCTCGATTGATTTTTGCTCGCGATGCTGCGTTTGGCACTTTTCAAAATCGGCTTTGAGAGCCGAAGCGCTTTGATATCGATCGCCAGGATTTTTAGCCAATAGCTTCATCACAATCGATGATAAGGTCTCAGGAATATCCGCATCATAATCTTTTGGTGAGGTCGGAACCTGTGCCAAGTGGCAATGAATTAGCTCTAAAGATTGCTGGGCTTGATAGGGCAAAGAACCCGTTAACATCTGATAAAAAATGATGCCCGTCGAATAAAAATCGGTCCGATAATCGACGGGAATATTCATGCGACCAGTCTGTTCGGGCGCAATATAAGCCAGATTAAGACCTGGCAAGAGTTTTTTCTTAGTACTAGACTTCGTAGTTGCCAGGGAAAGATCGATAATTTTTAACTCCAGGCTGTCTGGGTCAATCAACATGGAGTCAGGCTGTATATTTTGATGAATTATGTCCTGGCTATGAATTGCTTCTAAAGCAGTGGTTAGCTGTATTGCCAAAGTCAAGAAATCGGCAACAGATCGATCCTGAGACTGCCAAAATTGCAGCAGATTTTTGCCAGCGAAGTCGGCTAAAACTAAAACTGGCTCGCGTTCGTAAGTTTCGAGACGGAGAGCCTGAATAATTGTTTGCTCAGTAAACTTTTCCAGTAGTCTGTATTCATTTACCACGCTTCTTTTAACTTCAATTTTGGGAGACGTAGAATTAATTGCTTTGATTAAGGCGGGACGTTTGTCCGACGGATAAATGACTCGATTTAGTCGATATCGAGTAGAAGCATATACCTGCTCGACTAACTGACAATCATTAATAAGATTCATTATTTTCAACCCCACAGCTCGCTCTAAAACAGCGCAATTTCTACCAGCAATGATCAGTCTTGCTCACGGCGGCTAAGTTATTCTTACAAGCTGATTGAACTCTCTGGCAGAGAGCGGGCGGCTAAACAATCTTCCTTGAATAGCATCACATTTAATATTTTTCAGAAAATCCAGCTCAGCAGAAGTTTCGACACCTTCAGCTACAACTTTCAAACCCAACTGGTGTGCCATCTCAATGATCCCTTGAGTGATCACGGCGTTGATTTTATTGCGGTTAATATCGTGAATAAAACAACGATCTATTTTCAAGATATCGAAAGGAAACTGCTGTAAATAGCTTAAGGAAGAATACCCTGTGCCAAAATCGTCCAAAGCTATCCCAATTCCCAGTTTTTTAAACAGGTTCAACCGTTGGACGTTCGCTTTAATATTTTCGACCAAAATAGTTTCTGTCAGTTCCAGCTCTAAGTATTGAGCTTCCAAAGATACATTAAACAAAACCTGAGTTATTTTATGAAACAAATCTAGCTGTCTAAATTGCGTGCTAGATAAATTTACTCCCATTTTTAAAGTATTAAAACCAGCATCATGCCATACCCGTAGCTGCCGACAAGCAGTTTTCATTACCCATTCACCAATGGAGCCGCCCAAGCCGATATCCTCGGCAAGAGGAATAAATCGCTCTGCTTCAATTCTGCCCATTTTGGGATGATTCCAGCGAACGAGAGCTTCTGCCGCAATAATTTGGTTTGACTGAAGCTCGAACTTTGGTTGATAAAATAATTCTAGTTCTTGCCTTTCTAGTGCGTAGTGTAATTCTGACTCAAGCTCAAAATTTCCCGACCGACGACTGGACTTGATATTAAATGCAGGAGTGAATGTCTGACAACGTTTTCCTCCTTGAGTTTTTGCATATTCAATCGCTTTTTCACCCTGTTGCAGTAAATCCTCAACATTCTTGCTGTCGCTAGGGTAGAAAGCAACCCCGATATTGGGGGAAAGAAAAATTTCGCGATCGCCGACGACAAAACTTTGAGTGAGAACATCAAGCAGCTTTTGTCCATATTCCTTAGCAGTGGACTTCTGCTTGAGCGCGAGCAGAATCGCTAGGTTGTCTGGCTTGATAGATACAACTGAGCCATGGAGATTGAAATCATAGATACAGTCTGTAAGGCGTTGAGCAATTTCTTGCAGCAAATTATGCTGCTGTGATCTGCTTAAGTATTTATTGGTTTGTTCAAATCGGTCTAGGCTAATATTAAATGTGCCAATAAATTCCAGCTTTTGGTTTATGGCGAGAGGAGCAGTACTATCTTTTGTCTTCTTGTCTCCTTGAACGATCAAAGATAATAGGTAATCGAATAAATCTCTTAAAAAGAGCTTGTTGGGTAATCCAGTAACGCTATCCTTGTAAATATCATCATATTGCGATGAATATTCATGAATTGTAGATTGCAAAGCATTCTGAATCGAAGACTGCTCCAGATGCTTACTCAAAGTCATCTTAACCGTTGCCTGCAGTTCTTGTTCTTTATAGGGCTTGATTAGATAACCATAACAACCAGTTTTAGAAGCTCGATCTAAAGTTTTTTCATTGGCATAGGCAGTCAGAAATATAATTGGAATGTCAAACATGCCCTTGATTTGCGATGCTGTCTCTATACCATCAATGTTTCCTTTGATCGCAATATCCATTAAAATCAAATCAGGCTTTTTGTTTTGCACAAAGTCAATTGCAGCCTGACCTGTAGCCATGATTCCTATCACAGTATAGCCAAATTTTTCTAGTTTCTTCGCAGTGTTTTTAGCAATCAGCAACTCATCTTCAACAATTAAAATATTGGGGTTACTAGAAATCATCATAAATAAAACAACTCAAGGTTGTGACAAGCTATTAATATAGAAAGAAAATTAATGAATAAAACTCTTATTTTATCTTAGTCAAGCTCAAATATAATGCTTGATGTTTAAAATATAGCAACGTACAGTATTAATGTAAACTGATGAATTCTCAGCCGTATATTTGCGTAAAATTCAATAGTAAAAAAAGATTTGCGGCAAAGAAAATATTGAATATGTAATCTGAAATACAGTCAGTTTATTAGTTAGTTAAAAAAGTAATTTAAAACACGGTAAATATACTTGAGGACTGACATTTAAAACATTTTTTGATTATAAATCAAAAGCATAAATTTTATAATAATTTTATTTTTATACCTTAGATTATCGCCCGTTCTAGGTTTAGAGTATGTTGCTGCTTCGCTTATAGATAGTAGATAAAATTTAGTCAGAGTTTGAGGTTAGTTAAATAATGCCTCTGCTTATGCCCTTGCCCACTAGTTAAAAACCAACTTAAGACGGGACAAAAGGAGGAGTTAGTTCGCGGTGTGTAATCGAAAACTATGACTTTTGCTGATTTTCTAGAACGTAGTACAAATCTGACCAATTGTCTCTTAGAGCATCAAAGGATTTTTAAAGTTCATCAATTTAATTTCTCCTAATAACCATCATCACTCCTTGAACATGAGGCTCTATGCCAGCAGCCCCTAGATGCTGATAACAAGAGAGTTTTCCAGACTCTTTCTTTGGAGGAATCTAAGCCATACAGCCTCAAAACTAAACAATACAGTTTCAAATTCCTGTACCTTTTAGCCTCATTTTTTCCACAAGGTGTATTTACCGATAATTCGGAATGGTCTAATTAAATAGTATGTAAAATGCAGAGACTTTGGTAATGGTAGAAAATCACGGTCATTTTGAGAAGGATTCATTCCATCAGAGAGCTTGATCAAACTCCAAAAGCATTGAATCTTGTCTCGCCATTGTTCTCTATTTTTAATATGAAAAACAGTTGATTCAACTGTTTCACAAGGTTTCCAGGTTCTAGAAAAAAGTTTCTTATATACTTTTAATGCCAGAGAATCTAGCGCTGGATCTGACTGCATTTTTTGCTCAATAAAATCGGGAATTTTTGCCCCCAAGAGATTTCGAGCAAAGAAAAGACTAAGAAAGAGTAATCTCTTAAATCCCATTCTTTCTGCTTGTTTCCAAACCTCTTGCCAATCCAAATTTGGCTGTGAGCGAATTAGTTCTGCAACATCGCAAACTCGATTTAAGCGTTGCCAATAATCTTTCGTGCCATTGAGACAAAGAATCAACAAACAGGCTTCGGGGGTTAGAGTAGGAATTTTTTGTCCTTGAAATGAAAAATACTCTAAATTTTTCCAGGCGTAGTCAGAAATTTCAGGGCAAGAAAGATGCTGAGGTATAATTTCGCGATGTAAATCAATGCTGTAAGAACCATCACTGCTTTCCAAATGGAATTCCCAAGCAGCTTTGACAATCAGCTTATATCCAAGATCTATAAACAAGTCTACTGTTCGTTGAAAGTCAAGTTTTTCAACTAAGAGATCCAAATCTTTGATCCGACGCAGAGACAGATTACCATAAGCCGAGGCAGCAAGAACTGGCCCTTTAAAAGCAATAGCTTTAATGCCATTGGCTTCTAATAGCTCAAGAATTTCTGTCAGTTGATTCATTAGGCTCATATTACGCCAGGAATTATGACGACAATCTTGCTTAATTTGTCGGAGATATGACTGGCTAACTTTATCAGAAGCGTGTTTGTTTAGATTGTGATGCAATAATGGTTTTACCCGATGTTTGCTCGTTAGAGCAGTTAGCTCCTCAAAGTCTATTCCTCGATCTAACAGACATTTAATTCGCTCGACTGTTTTCCCTTCGAGTTCGGTTCTAGCACAGCAGAGTAAAAGCTCCATCTCCGAACTAACTGTTGTCGCTGAGTCTTGACTATGCAATTGACTTAAAAGCACTTTAATTATCTACGGTTGAACTTGAACTCTCAATAATACGGTATCGATTCATTTTTTGGAGTTCGCAGCAGCCCAAAATAACTTAGATGCAATTATCTGTTTCTCTTCAGGGTTATGTTTCGAGATCTTGCTGATTCTTGTCATTAATCGTGAATATTAGGATTTTGACAGTTTGTTTGATTAAGTATTTCTCTAATCTTGCTTGATTTAGAATAAAGTTTCTAAAGAAAAAATATACATATCGTGTGCGCGTAAACTTTTTATAGTATATTACACCGTAATTCAATTAATGTCTCATAATATAATTCCAGATATTCTGGGTTTACATACTTAACTAGTTTATAAAATCAATCATATTTTAATACGTTTCTTTCAAAATATTATTCATAATAATGGCTTTACATCCTATAGCAGCAAAGAAAATATTAATTAGTGACCAGATAGGGCAAGATACATCATGCAACTTATCACTTTATAGTTATCAAGCCTACGGACTGATCATTCATTCTGAATTGCGTTTACCCCAATTATTGAGCGTAGAAAAAAACGAACCAGCCGATATTGTTGTTAGTTATGGCACTGTTCCTCAATCTTTAGAGAATCCAACTAAAAAAGGCGTAAATTGGGAGATTTCTGCGGAACAGTTCGGGTTGAATATAGATGGAGTCGCCAAATATTGGGTGAATGGTTCAGAGGAAGTTTGGATTGAGCGCTATCCCAACGCCAGTGATGATGATGTACGGCTATTTTTATTGGGCTCAACCTTAGGTTTTATATTACATCTACGACATATTTTACCTCTCCATGCTAGTGCGATACGTACCGAGCGGGGAGCTGTATTGTTTACAGGGGTTTCTGGAGCTGGAAAATCCACTACCCTCTCGGCGATGGTGCAACGAGGCTATCCTATGATGGCAGATGATGTCAGCGGTATTGTTTTGGATGCCAGAGGCAATCCACAGGTGCTGTCTGCTTTTCCTGCTTCAAAGCTTTTTGCCGATTCGGTAGCTAAGCTAAATCGTTCTACCGATGATTTGAGTCAAGTTAAAGCTTCCCTGAATAAATATTTGTTGCCGATAGATAACTTTTGGACGAAATCTGTACCCCTTTATGCAGTATATGTCCTAACCAACCACGAGGGAGCAAAGATTGAGTTACAGCCAGTAGAAAAAAACATTGACAAGCTTTCTTACTTTTTACTTAATACTTACCGAAAGCTGTATGTCACAGCGATTGGCTGGGAACAGGAACAATTTAAGCTAATCTCTCAGGCAATTAAGCAAACTAG
>JBCBWB010000057.1:0-27998 GCA_039817275.1 Cyanobacteria bacterium J06648_1
GGTGGAAGACATAGTAGATTTTGTCAATAAGATTACGGAAGCTAATGAGCCTGTCCGCGAAATTAAAGCGGTAGTAGCCGAAAATACTTATACTGCTGGACCACTAAAAATTGATTTCGTCGTCATGCGTGATGGCAGAGTGGTATACAGTACTTAAACAATTAACAATTAACAATCAGCAGTGAATGTCGGAAATATACTTGGTTTAGATCCTGGTCGAGATAAGTGTGGAGTGGCGATTATGAACACTCAGGGCGAATTTGCTTTGCATCAGGTAATTGATTCCGTAACAGCAATCTCGAAGCTTGGTCACCTGATAGAACAGCATGCTGTGGATCTAATTGTGATGGGAGACGGCACAACTTCCAAATCTTGGCAGCAAGAAATCGAGTCTAATTTACCGACAGTATCAGTAACTACCGTTAACGAAACCAACAGTACTTTAGAAGCACGCGATCGCTACTGGGATATGTATACTGCTGAAGGTTGGCAGCGTCTTGTCCCTCGAAGTTTGCGTACACCTCCCCGTCCTGTAGATGATATTGTGGCAATTATTCTAATCGAACGCTACCTGATGTCAGTTAACAGTTAACAGTCAACAGTCAACAGTCAACATGCGAAGCATTGCCCTTGAGGAATCCTTTAGGACAGTTAAATTCTCATAGAAACCGCTAGGTATATGATTAGTAATCAGTAATCAGCCCTTCGGGTTCGACAGTTTGCTTATGCGAAACGGTATCCACGGACGCATCCGCGTCCCAGTCGTCGAAGACGACGATCTGCACGTACGTGCTGTGGACAACGGAGGACAGGGCGAATGCCCCAAACGGCGCTAGTCGCGCCTAACGCCTTTGGCGTTTGTTCCGCAACGCAACTGTCTCATAATCAGTAATCAAAATAGTCACATCTTGGTTCTGACGGTAAAAGTATAGTCGCCACCTGCTTCTAACTGATGATCGCAGCGTTCGAGAAAACGTTCGAGAGGTTCCTGGATCAAGGCTCTCCCCAAGGAAGGCTGAACCGATAGCTGCCTCTGGCGAAAACGCCATCTAAATTGCCATTCATACTGAGCCGCTTTTACTTCTCCCTCAATTTTGCCCATAGAAATAGACTGTTGAGTAATACGGACATAAGCAACTGTCTCTGGTAGATATCTAAGGTTCACAGCTTATCGATTGACAAATTATTTGGTTGAGATGGGTATGTATCTAATTAATATAGCGACTCTGCTGCTGATCGCGAACTCTATCACCACAACATGCTCAATCTAGAGCATCTGTCCAAACCGCAAATTACAGTGGTGCGCTTATTCTACTCATCAACAGTTGAGCAAATTGCGATCGCCAAGACTAATCAGACAATAACCCTAAAAATAAGACAAACTATAAATTAAACCCCTAAAAAATTCTATCCTTGGTAGATCGTAATTTTGTCATGTCTCAACCAGAAGCCGCTAGTCAGATGGACTTAGAATCGACCCTGAGTGACTTTGAGGAAATTACTGCCGAGCTAAACTACCGCAAAGCCCAAAACTCGCTCCGCAGTTTAATTAGCAACATCGACCTGACAGCAGAAGAACAGGCTGGTTTGGAATCAGATATTGATCGCCTGACCCAAATGCTGGATAAGCTGGAGCAGTCAGTGGTGCAGATTGCCGCTTTTGGTATGGTAGGTCGGGGGAAGTCTTCTTTACTCAACGCCTTGGTGGGGCAAGATATTTTTCCGACAGGGGCGCTGCACGGGGTTACACGCACCATAGATCGGGCTAACTGGAAACTAACCCCAGAACAGATTGCTGGTACAGGAACCAATTTTCAGCGTTTGACTATTGAAGGAAAGGGTGGGGAAATACAGTTACTAGACACCCCTGGAATTGATGAGGTCAACGGGGAAGCGCGAGAAGCTTTAGCCTGCGATCTGGCTCAAAGAGTGGATCTGATTTTGTTTATTGTTTCTGGAGATATTACCCAGGTAGAATATCGCGCTTTATCGCGGCTGAGAGAAGCAGGAAAGCCGATGTTGTTGGTGTTTAATAAGATTGACCAGTATCCCGAAGCAGACCGCCTGGCAATCTATCACAAGATAAAAGAAGAGCGAGTCCGAGAACTAATCTCTCCCGATGAAATTATTATGGTGGCTGCTTCGCCAATAGAAGTAAGGGGTGTTAAGGATAAAACAGGGAAACTCAAAGTCCAAAGAGTAAAAGGGGCATCCCAAGTAGAACCCCTTAAGCTCAAAATTCTCGAATTACTAGACCAAGAAGGGAAGTCTTTGGTCGCCCTCAACAGTATGCTGTTTGCCGATGAAGTCAATGAACGATTATTAGAGCGTAAACTAGCTATCCGCGATCGCGCCGCTAATAGTCTAATCAATCGAGGTATGATGCTCAAAGCCATGACCGTGGCGCTTAATCCTGTCACGGCGATCGATTTGTTTTCTGGAGCCGTGGTTGATGTCGGGATTATTCTGTCTCTTTCCCGCCTCTATGGGATTACCATGACTCAATCTGGGGCGGTACAACTGTTGAAAAATATTGCCCTCAGCATGGGAGGAATCAGCGCCAGTGAGCTATTGGCAACTTTAGGTTTAAGTTCAATCAAAGGTCTTTTGGGTCTAACTATTCCCGCTACAGGGGGCTTATCTTTAGCTCCATATTTATCAGTAGCGATCGCACAAGGAGGAGTTGCAGGAGTATCATCCTATGCCATCGGACAGGTGACAAAGACCTATCTAGCCAACGGCGCGTCCTGGGGGGAAACTAGCCCCAAGGTAGTGGTACAAAAAATTCTCGATTCCCTCGACGAAAAATCGATCCTCAATCGTCTCAAATCTGAACTTCGGGCAAAATTAATTAACTAATCTGAAGCAACATCGTTAACAACCAATATTTCTCTCCTGCCTATATCTTTATCTGTCCTCTGCCTCCCACAAAGCAAGATAAAATAATCCTGATATCATCCATGAATTTGAGGCTATATGGTAACTAGACGAGTTGCAGACATTCTAAAAAATGGTCAACCAGATGAACCCGTAACCATCAAAGGTTGGGTACGCACGAAGAGAGAATTAAAAGGATTTTCTTTTGTCGAAGTCAACGATGGCTCATCATTAGCAGGTTTGCAGGCGGTTCTAGATGCCGACTTACCCGACTATGAAAACGTGATCAAACAGCTAGGAACGGGGGCTTCAGTTGAAATTACAGGCAAACTGGTGGAGTCTCCAGGCAAAGGGCAAAAAATCGAAATGAAGGGAGAATCCGTAATTATCTATGGCACTGCCGATCCTGAAACCTATCCCCTCCAGAAGAAGCGCCACTCTTTTGAGTTTTTACGCACCATTAGCCACTTGCGATCGCGCACCAATACTTTAGGAGCAGTATTTCGGGTCAGAAATGCCTGTGCGACAGCGATTCATCAGTTTTTCCAAGAGAAAAGCTTTCTCTGGATTCATAGCCCCATTATCACCGCCAGCGATTGTGAAGGAGCGGGAGAATTGTTTACCGTTACTAATTTTGATCTGAATAATCTACCTAAAAATGAGCAGGGGGAAGTTGATTATGGTCAGGATTTCTTTGGCAAACCAGCCTACCTAACCGTTAGCGGACAGCTTCAGGCAGAGGTGATGGCGATGGCATTTCAGAACGTCTATACTTTTGGTCCTACTTTTCGGGCGGAGAACTCTAACACTTCTCGTCACCTGGCAGAATTTTGGATGGTAGAGCCAGAAATGGCGTTCTGCGATTTGGAAGGGGATCAGAATTTAGCGGAAGAGTTTCTCAAGTATATTTTTAACTACGTCCTAGAACACTGTGCCGATGACCTAGAATTTTTTAACAAGTGGGTAGATAAATCTGTCTTAGCGAACGCGGAAAATATTATCAACAACGAGTTTGAACGAGTTACCTACAGTAAAGCTGTTGAGCTACTAGAAAAAGCCGAGCAAAAGTTTGAGTATCCCGTTGAGTGGGGTATTGATCTTCAGTCGGAACACGAGCGTTATCTGGCCGAAAAGCTATTCCAAAAGCCTGTTATCGTCACTAACTACCCTAAAGATATCAAAGCCTTTTATATGCGCCTTGACGAAGGAGAAAAAACAGTTTCGGCAATGGATGTTCTCGCTCCTGGAATTGGCGAAATTATTGGCGGTTCACAGCGAGAAGAGCGTCTCGATGTTCTCGAAAGACGAATCAAAGAAATGGAAATCGAAGCAGATGATATTTGGTGGTATCTAGATCTCAGACGATACGGCACTGTCCCTCATGCAGGCTTTGGTTTGGGCTTTGAACGGCTAGTGCAGTTTATGACGGGCATGACGAATATTCGCGACGTAATTCCTTTCCCTCGCACGCCTTTGAGTGCCGATTTCTAACTACTTCTTTTATTATTCAATAGAACTTGATGAGGCTTTAAACTTGGAGGTAGCTGTCGCTTACCTCCTCCAGACAGACAGCAAGAGACCAGCTTACCTTTGATAGATTTTAAATGCAACGGATGCGATCACTAATAAAATTTGCGACATCTATTATTTTGGTAAATGTCTTTGTAGTACTAAAAATTTTTAGCTGAAAACAAAACAAAACAAAAGTTTGTCCATGAACATTAGCAGAAAAATAATACTGCCTACATTCGCAGTTATTTTTATTTTATGGTTAGAGTTTAATGCCAAAGCCAATGCTGGCAATCAGGTACAGCAAATGATGGTAGCTGATTGCTCTACTGACAGCCACTGTGTTGATAACGTAAATACCCATTTTTCAACATGTTTTGATTCAATTTACGAAGACAGGAGTGATTATCAAACGATTAGTCTAGCTGCCCAAGAACTCACTATCTGCATTGAGCAGCATTCAAAAGCAAAATAGCCAAGTAATCTGTCACGCATTCAATTTACTGGTTGAGAAAAGGGACAAAGGCTTTCCTCAAGGATCCTTAAAGGGTAAACCTTCGGACATTTACTCTTGTGGTATGACCGCGACTCATATATCCGCATGTAAGAAAAGACAAGTGTGCAATTTAAATAAATAACAGCTTATGGAAACTCGACCTGCTGCAAATCAGATCTGAATCTTCACGATTTATCGCTGATTTTTCTGAGTGTAGGAAAAAGAAACAGCAAAAAGATATCGGTTTTAGACAACCGATAGGGTAAATATCAAACAGTAAATAACATCGAGTTTATTATTTAATATTTAGTAGTCTATTGTTCTTAAGATAACTATCAGAGATATTTAGACTGTCATAATGTCTTTCTCTTTTATTGCTAAAATATCGTCAATTTTTTTGTTGAAGCTGTCGGTAACGCCTTGGATTTCATCTTGCAAATCTCGCGATTCATCTTCTGAAATATCACTATTCTTCTCTTGCGATCGCACTTCATCAATCGCATCACGACGAATATTGCGTATTCCCACCTTACCTTCCTCAGCTAGCTTACCAGCAGTCTTAACCAGCTCTTTACGACGCTCTTTGGTCAGCGGCGGAATATTCAGTCGAATCAAATTTCCATCATTGTTGGGGGTAAGACCAATGTCCGACATGGAAATTGCTTTTTCAATTTGACCCATGCTGCCCTTGTCGTAGGGTTGGATCATAATAGTCGTAGCATCGGGGGTACTAAGATTAGCTAGGGACTTCAGGGGAGTCTCCGAACCATAGTAATCTACCATTACACGGTCTAGCAGGGATACACTGGCTCTCCCCGTACGAATAGTGTTAAAAGACCTCTGAGTTGCCTCAACCGTCTTCTGCATACGTTCTTTTACATCAGATAACTTCACAATTTCCTCCTACAATCGTGCCTACAGATTCACCTTTGGTAGCACGCATAATGTTACCGCTAACCGAGAGATCGAAAACTAAAATAGGAATATCGTTTTCTTTACACAAAGCGATCGCCGTGCTGTCCATTACCCTCAACTCATTAGTTAGAACATGATTATAGGTCAGACTTTGATAGCGATGAGCATCGGGATTTTTCACAGGATCAGCATCATATATTCCGTCTACCTTGGTAGCCTTAAAAATAATCTCGGCATCAATCTCTGCCGCTCTTAAGGCAGCAGTAGTATCAGTAGTAAAAAACGGATTTCCTGAACCCGCACCAAAGATAACCACCCGCCCTCTTTCCAAATGACGAATTGCCCGCCGACGAATATAAGGTTCGGCTACTTCCTGCATAGCGATCGCCGTTTGCAGACGATTATCAACCCCAATTCGTTCTAAAGCATCTTGTAATGTCATGGCATTCATTACAGTTGCAATCATGCCAATATAGTCTGCTGTTGCCCGATCCATTCCCTTCGCCGAAGCTTTCATGCCGCGAAAAATATTACCTCCACCCACAACGATGGCTAATTCCACGCCAGTTTTAACTACATCTGCAACTTCTTGGGCGATCTCGGCGACCACCGCAGGATCGATGCCATAACCTAAGTTGCCCATTAGGGCTTCGCCACTTAGTTTTAATAAAACCCTCTGGTAACTCATTCCTAGAAAAGTAAACCTCGATCTTGCTTGTTATTTACCTCCCCATAACATACCAGCTTTCTGTACTTTGTTAGTCAAAAAGCTATCCTACTTGAGAGATGCAGGGGTTGTTGCGAGCAAAAAGCCAGCTTCTAGCTGTAAATTGATTAAAGAAGCTCGCCGAATGTTGAAAAACGCCAGGATTACGAGCGCAAATTTATTCGGGTCGCCAACTAATTTCTCTGCCAACGGGTGCAATATAATCTTGTGTAATTTTGCCTCCAGAAAGCATTGCTGTAATACTATCGCGCAGATAGTGATGATTAACCTCTTCTACTGATTGGGCGCAGTCGTCAATCTTACCTTGATAACGGATTACCGCATCACTATCTAATAAATAAACAGTAGGAATAACTTTGACCTTAAATCCCTTTGCCACATCTTGAGTAGAGTCCCGCAGGTAGGGGAAATTCAGACCATTTGCTTGAGCATATTGTTGCATCTTTTCAATGCTGCCGGCAATGGGAAGATCGCTATAATTTGAGTCTATGCCCATAATCGTAAATTTTTCACCGCCAAAATCAGCTTGAATTTGCTTGAGACGCTCAAGATACTGATGCGTTTCTGGGTTGTCTCCCATAAATACCACGGCGATCGCCTCATATTGACGACGATAGCTACCCAAATGATAAACCTCTCGATCAATGCCTGGAATCTCAAAGTCGGGAGCGTAATTACCTATTGTATTCATAAACGTTATTGACGATATAGAGTCTGTATTTGTTGTAAAAGAACAGCCGTAGTTTACTTTAGGAACAATCAATTTTATCAGGTTTAAATTCAATTGGTGTGTGAGCTAGATCTTGTCTGAATCGCTGGAGAATTATAAGCATCAATTGAGGAAAAAATTTGAGCTGAATTTAGCTCAACTTTCGTTTTTCATTTGGGAGTAGCCGATCAGCTTATAAACTAGTTTAGCAGCGGTAAATTCAGAAACTACGGAGTCAGATGTTGGTGCTAGTTCCATGACATCACAGCCAATTACCTGACACTGAAGAAACACCTGTCGCAAAAATTTGGTCAGTTCGTACCAGTTCAACCCCCCAGGTTCGGGAGTTCCTACTCCAGGCATTAGGCTAGGGTCTAATCCATCTAGATCGATAGTTATAAAAACTTTTTGAGTAGAAATTGCGGCGATCGCTTTTTCAATCCACTGCGGATCTCGGTAGATATCTTTTGCCCACTGCACAGGAATCTTTAAGTCTCTAATCAATTCAGCTTCTTCGAGACAAATACTGCGGATCCCAACTGGTAGGGTAGGCAATTCTAGATCAAGAACACGACGCATGACGCAAGCATGATTGTAGATTGAACCTTCATAACTGTGGCGCATGTCCCCATGAGCATCAATCTGAATTACGGTAAATGGTTCACTCAAACTTGCTTGATAGGCGCTGACTATACCTGCGGTGATACTGTGTTCTCCGCCCAAGGCAATCACAAACTTCCCGTCTTTAATTAATTCTGAAACTCGTTGATGAACTTCTCGCAACATCATTTCAGGAGTGAGGTCGGAGTTTAGTTTAGTACTGGCGATTGTTTCTACGGTAAAAATTCCCGTTTGCTGAAAGATTTCTCGATTAAGCTCAATATCATAAGCTTCAAGCTGATCCGAGGCGTTGATTATGGCAGCTGCGCCATTTTCGCAGCCTTTACGGTAAGTAGTTGTCTTTTCATAAGGAATTGGCAAAATAACGACCTTTGCCTCATCGTAAGTAGACTGTGCTTCTGAGCCAATAAATTGCTGTGTCATCTGATTGATAATTACTAATTACTGATTACTAATTACTAATTACTGTTGACTGTTTAAATCGGCTCTGAGTTCTTACGCTCGCCAAACCACTCATAGCGATGATCGCGGATCTGTTCATAACTGCGATCGCCTAGCCATTTCATTCCAGGGATAGCTCGATAGGCAGCAATAAAAGCCTCTCCCAAAGGTAGCAAGCGGGCGATCTCTTCTGCGGCTTCGCTTCCTTGCCATTGGCGATCTGGTTTTTGTTTGTCGATTAAAATCATGCCTGCCTCACAGTCGTTGGGAGTAATACCGTAGACCGATAAAGCTTCGCGATCCTGCATTGGTATGTAGGAGAAAGTTTGCTCGCGGTCAAATTGTTTCAGAAGCTGAGCAAAATTGGAGCAAAGATTGCATTTGCTGTCATAAACGACCTGGTATTTCATAATTCTTCTTGTCTCATTTGGCTTTACTAAAACTTTAACTATTTTCTCTAGTAAAAAGCACCTTAAGTTTGACCAAGATTAATTTTTCCGTAATTTCCAAACTACACAGATTGAGGTTTATCACCTAGAACGGAAACAAGCATCAAAAAAATAACAAACTTTTTATATTATTTCATATTTAATTAGGAGACAAGATTTTGAATATCTCTTTATCAGATCTTAAAAATTCTCGTGGCGAGCGCGGCTTGATTATTCCAGGACAGGAAATGGGCGATCGCCTAGGGGAAGCAGTCTATAACGCGGGAGATATCAACGGGGACGGCATTGCCGATCTAGTGGTAACTGCTACCGATGCGGGGATAGTTAATAATGATGAATATAGTTATTATGATAGCGATCGTCGTGGTGAAGCCTATGTTGTTTTTGGTCGCCGAGATCATGATAGCTCTACCTTTAGCCTAGATAATCTCAACGGTAGCAATGGTTTTCAGGTTTCTGGTCTGGATGCCGCACACAACTTAGGCAGTGCGATTAGTGCCGGAGATCTAAATGGGGACGGTATAGACGATCTGGTGCTGGGCGCGCCCAATGCAGGACTTCAGGTCAGCAGCTATGGCTACAGCTATAGCGAGAATAATGGCGAAGCATACGTCATCTTTGGTCAGAGAAGCGGTTTTGAAGCAAATTTTGCCCTGTCATCTTTGAACGGCAATAATGGTTTTACCATCAAGGGTATCGATGCGGAAGATTTATTAGGGACGGCAGTTACCAGTGCGGGAGATATTAATGGCGATGGGATTGACGATCTGGCAGTAAGCGCCGTTGGTGGAGGTCGGAAAATAAGCAACGATAATGGTTTTAGCTATAGCGATCGCCGTGGTGAAGTCTATGTTTTGTTTGGCGATCGCAATGGTTTTGAGTCACGGATTAATCTGTTTAACCTCAACGGCAGCAACGGTTTTATTATTGACGGCAAGGATGCCAACGACAGTTTGGGTGGGACGCTGAGCAATGCGGGGGATCTTAATGGCGATGGGATTGATGATCTAGTTATCGGTACGGCGAATGCGGGGGATGTTTTAGATAGTCCCTTTGCCGATGGCGATAGCGACCAGCGAGGAGAAGTTTATGTTTTGTACGGCAGTCGCAACGGCTTTGCTTCTCGATTTACCGTTAGCGATCGCCTCAATGGGTTTAATGGCTTTGGTTTGGCAGGGATTGATATCGAAGATAACTTGGGAACTGCTGTTAACAACGCAGGCGACCTCAATGGTGATGGAATTGAGGATCTAATTATCGGCGCAGCCAATGCTTCAGTGGCAGGAGAATATAGCCAGGAAGGACAGGCTTATGTTGTTTTTGGCAGTAACAGCGGTTTCGAGGCTCAATTTGACCTCAAAAATCTCAACGGCAGCAATGGCTTTAGCATAGCGGGTTTAGATGATGCAGCGGGTTTAGGTAATGCCGTCAGTGCGGGGGACTTTAATGGCGACGGTATTGACGATCTATTTGTAGCTGCGAGTAGTGCAGGAGATACTATTAGCGCCTATGGTTTTGAGTATAGCGATCTTCGTGGCGAAGCCTATATTGTTTTTGGTAGCGCTAGCGGTTTTACCTCTGAGATCGATCTGGCAAATCTTAGTAGTGATGCGGGAGTAAGAATTAGGGGCATAGATGCCGAAGATCTGCTAGGTAGTGCGATCGCCAGTGGAGGAGATCTTAACGGCGACGGTGCAGACGATCTGATTGTTAGTGCTACAGGAGTAGATCTGGGTAATGAATATGAATACACCAGAGAGGGGACAGCCTACGTAGTTTTTGGAACACCTCAAAATACTGAGTCGCCGCAACCGCCACAACCGACTCCCATAGCTGAGGCAACACCTTATAATGACAACCTCATCGGTACTCCAGGAGACGATCGCCTTGCGGGTCAAAGTGGTGACGATACGATTACGGGCGGCGATGGTAATGATTTCCTTGACGGCGAAGGCAGCGGTGATTCTCTGCTGGGCAATAATGGCAACGATACTTTATATGGTCGTAATAACAACGACTTTTTGTTTGGTGGCAATGGTAACGACCTGCTTGACGGTGGTAATAATCAAGACCGACTAGTCGGAGATGATGGTAACGACAGTCTTTTTGGCGGGACGGATAATGATCGCCTGGAGGGAGGTAACGGTAACGATAGTTTGTATGGTGCTAACCCCAATAACTTTGAAGTACAGCTAGGAGAACAAGATACTTTAATTGGTGGTGCGGGAGAGGATCTGTTTATCCTGGGTGATGAGAATCAGGTTTACTACAACGATCGCAATCCTAATACCGAAGGTTCGACCGACTATGCCTTTATCGAAGACTTTAATCCCGCCCAGGATCGAATCCAGCTACAGGGCGATCGCAATAGTTACCGTCTCTCCCTCTATCCCGATGGTCGGGGCAATACTCTGGCTAACCTATTTTATCTCCAGCCAGGGGCGACACCCGAACGAGTTGGTATTCTTCAGAATATTCCTTCAGGTCTGACTCTCGATAATTCTGCCTTTGTCTATCTGACTCCGCCTTCAGTTACCCCAACTCAACTAACTCCCACAGCTGAGGCAACACCCTATAACGATGAGATTATTGGTACTCCAGGAGACGATCGCCTTGCGGGTCAAGGTGGTGACGATACGATTGCGGGCGGCGATGGTAATGATTTCCTGGACGGCGAAGGCAGCGGTGATTCTCTGTTGGGCAATAACGGCAACGATACTTTATATGGTCGTAACAATAACGACTTTTTGTTTGGTGGCAATGGCAACGATCTGCTTGACGGTGGTAATAATCAGGATCGACTAGTTGGCGATGGTGGTAACGATAGTCTCTTTGGGGGGACGGATAACGATCGCCTGGAGGGAGGTAATGGTAACGATAGTTTATATGGTGCTAACCCCAATAACTTTGAAGTACAGCTAGGAGAACAGGATACTTTAGTTGGTGGTGCGGGAGAGGATCTGTTTATTCTAGGAGATGAAAATCAGGTTTACTATGATGATCGCAATCCTAATACCGAAGGTTCGACCGATTACGCCTTTATCGAAGACTTTAATCCCGCCCAGGATCGAATCCAGCTACAGGGCGATCGCAATAGCTACCGTCTCTCCCTCTATCCCGATGGTCGGGGCAATACTCTGGCTAACCTATTTTATCTCCAGCCAGGGGCGATACCAGAACGAGTTGGTATTCTTCAGAATATTCCCTCTGGTCTGACCCTCGATAATTCTGCTTTTGTTTATCTACCAAGCGAGCCACAACAGCCAGTATTCAATGAGGTTGAAGGGGCAACACCCTACAACGATCGGCTTGTCGGTAGTTCGTTAGGCGATCGAATTCTCGGTGATAGTGGTGATGATACTCTACTCGGTGGCGGTGGTAACGATTTGCTAGACGGGCAAATTAGTGGCGATGCCTTGTTTGGTGGAGATGGCAACGATACTTTGTTTGGTCGTGGTAACAACGACGTTTTATTTGGCGGTGCCGATAACGATCTACTCAACGGTGGTAACAATCAAGATCGCTTAAACGGAGATGATGGCAACGATACTTTATATGGCGGGACGGATAATGACTGGCTTGATGGCGGGTTTGGTGACGATATTTTATTTGGTGCTAATCCCGACAACTTCGACATTCAGCTTAGCGAACAGGACACGCTAGTTGGGGGAGAGGGCAGCGATCTTTTTGTCTTGGGAGATCGTAATCAGCGTTACTATGACGATCGCAATGCGGCTACAGAAGGCTCAACCGACTATGCTTTAATCAAAGACTTCAACTCCGAACAGGATCGGATTCAGCTACAGGGCGATCGCAGTTCCTATGCTCTATCTTTCTATCCCAGTGGTACGGGCAGCAATCTAGCGAATATCTTTTATTTAGAACCAGGCGCTGTTCCAGAACGTGTTGGTATTATCGAAAATGTTTCTTCCGATCTAACCCTAGATAATCGCGCCTTTAGCTTTGTTTAAGGTTAGCAAGACTAGTCCCCAGCCCCAAATGGGGACAGCTATTTTTTGTGTGAAGCCAGCTTATCTGCCCAACGAGTAGTTTCTGGCAGGCGATATTTGGTCAAGCAACCCATCACATAGTCAATCGCCGTAGGGAGACTTATTTTATGCCCAACTGAGACATAAATTGGCTTGACGTTAGTACGCGATCGCAAGACAACTCCAATCGTCTCTTCCTTATCTATCAAAGGTTGCCAGCTACCTTTTTCCAGGGGGACTGATTCATGTTTCCCAATAAATAGTGATTTTGCCACGCCAATAGTCGGAATATCTAATAGGATGCCCAAGTGGCAAGCCAAACCAAGACGACGAGGATGAGCATAGCCCTGACCATCGCAGAGAATAAGATCGGGAATAGTTTTTAGCTGGGGGAATGCCGCCAAAATTGCGGGAATCTCCCGAAAAGAAAGATATCCTGGCACATATGGAAAAGCTGTAGGAATACGGGCGATCGCCTGCTCGACTAGCTCTAGTTCGGGATAGGTAAGGATAGCGATCGCTGATTTAGAAATGGCGTAATTGTTCTCAAAACCGATATCTACTCCCGCCACATACTTAACTTCTCCCAAGCGATCAGATTTTATAACTTGATGCCTTAGCTGTTCTTGAATCACCTTAGCTTCCGCTACGGTTTTGACCCATGGATGACGAGGTTCGACAGTCAATTTATTATTAGTTTTAATTTAATTAGTACTCAGTAATTTTACTGCTTTTCTCTCGCCAAGAGAGCTACATTTTTCGAGAAGTGGTTTGTACTATTGCTTTAATCAAAATATTAATCACAAATAAAATGACTATCAGATAAAAATGCCTTAAGATGTAGAAGTTTTAGATTTAAACTCTATCTCGGCAGCACAATTGGCTTTTTAATTGCATGCTAGTTTAGCTATTTTATGTGTTTTCACTTAGTTGATTATACTTAAGTACTTTGCGTCAAAATCTTGTCATAAATCTGTTGCTATAATTATGTGAAATAATTTATCTTGTCATCTTAATAGCCAATTTAAAATCAAGCCAACATGTAGTAAACCAATGCAAAAATCACCTAACAGTTTATCCAATAACGATGAACTCTTGATATCTAAAGCTAACCGACCTCTGGGCGAAATTCTAATCGAGGCTGGATTAATTACGGCTAGTCAAATAGAATTTGCTTTGCAGCTACAGTCCACTAGTGAATTGAGAATTGGTGAGATCCTGGCTTCTCATAATTGGATCGAGCAGCAGACGGCAGATTTCTTTGCAGATGAATGGGCAAAATTACTGAAGGAAAAGCAGAAAAAACCTTTGGTTTTCTATTTTCGCAGCGCGGGATTATTAAATGAACAGCAAATCGCGGTTTTAATACGGGAGCAAAAGCAACAGCTTAAACCCAAAAGATTTCATCGTCTGGCAGTAGAGAAAGGCTACTTAAAACAAATCACGGTAGACTTTTTTCTGGCAAGTATTTTTAATATCTACAACACTAATGTTTTTTCTTTTGCCAAACCCTACGAAATTCTTAGCCGATATAATCGAGGTGAAACTAACTTTAGACGCACAGAATTGAGTAAAGCACCGTTAATGGGGGTAAGTCTTAAGGGTATTCAGTTAGATGGCTCCAATTTACGCCAAGCCAACCTGAATAATTCTAATCTGAGTGACTCTAGCTTAATTCAAACTGATATGGCTCAGGCAGAGTTGGTTAAAGCGGTGCTAACGGGAGTAAATTTTGAAAGAGCTAATTTATATCAGGCCAACTTACGGGAAGCTCATTTAAAGGCAGCTAATTTCACCAAAGCGAACCTGCAAAGAGCAGATTTACGACAAGCTCATTTGCACAATGCGGTGTTTGCTGGAGCAGATTTACGGGAGGCAAAGCTCTCGCCAGAATATCCGTACGAAGTTTATTATGATTCTCAGACTAGTTTTGATGACCAGTTTAAGCCACAGCAGGCAGGATGGAAAAAAATAGATTTAAAATTATAAAGCTACTGCTGGGGTTGCCAAGTACAAATTAAGTGTAAATATAGAGCCTGTTTTCTTGAACCGATAGTAATGTACGGTAACGATCTGGGCAATATAGAGCGTAACCACGAATTAATTATATGTATTGCGATCGCTCTATCCAATGGCTCTTTGCTGGTTGTCTCTGGGCTAGTATTATCTCTCCCGCGGTAGCCCAAATAATTCCCGATGATAGCTTGGGCAGTGAAAACTCAGTTGTTGATACCGCAACTATCAATCAATCAGCCGCTCAACTGATCGAGGGGGGAGCAGTACGGGGAGAAAACCTCTTTCATAGTTTTGAAAATTTCGGAGTTAATCTAGGACAACAGGTATACTTTGCCAATCCCGATGGAATTGCCAATATTCTATCTCGCGTTACTGGAGATAGTGCTTCGGCGATCTTTGGGACCTTGGGGGTTACAGGAAGCGCGGATTTGTTTCTACTCAATCCCCACGGTATTGTTTTTGGCGAGAATGCTGTTTTAGACCTTAATGGTTCTTTTCTCGCGACTACGGCAGATAGCTTCGAGTTTGCTAATGGTGAGAGCTACAGTGCGGTAAATCCAGACGTGCCGCTATTGTCCATAAATATCCCTGTTGGTCTGCAGTTTGGCTCAGAAATTGGCGCAATTGAAATTCGGGGCGCGGGACACAATCTCGGTTTTGTTAACGCGACCTCTCTTCCGATCCAGAACG
The DNA here is from genome assembly GCA_039817275.1 of Cyanobacteria bacterium J06648_1. Lineage (GTDB taxonomy): Bacteria > Cyanobacteriota > Cyanobacteriia > Cyanobacteriales > Xenococcaceae > Waterburya. The sequence goes on from JBCBWB010000057.1 coordinate 15,440, forward strand.
CTCGTCCTTTAGGTCTGGAAGTAACATCAGGCAAGGACTTAGCTTTGATTGGCGGAAAAATTGAGCTAGTCGGTGGCAATCTTACCGCCCCTGGAGGCAAGGTTTCTCTAGGTAGCGTTGGCGAGGCAGGAGAGGTGCCGCTAACAACTGATGAAGGATTGACATTTGACTACGATAGTATTGTCAGGTTTGATGATATTAATCTGACTCAAGCAAGTTCGATCAATTTAAGTGACATTGGTTCTGGTAGTCTACAAATCCAGGCAAAAAATATTGCTATCACTGGAAATTCCACTATCATAGCTAACACTTTAGGCACAGAAAACGGTGGCATAGTAAATCTTCAGGCAACTGATTCTTTAGATATTATTGGTCAGAACATCACTGACTTTCCCAGCGCCATTTTTTCTCAGGTTGCCTCAGAAGCGACAGGAAACGGCAGTGATATCGTATTTAGGGCTACAGAATTTAATCTTAAAGATAATGCCTTTATTGTCAGCAGTACGGCAGGTAGCGGCAAAGCTGGAACGATCTCTCTAGCTGCGGAGCGAGCGACTTTAGCTAATCGTACTAGTAGACAGTTTGGAACTGGCTTATTTTCTCAAGTAAATCAAACGGCAACAGGTACGGGAGGTAATATTACCCTGAAGGTAGGAGAATTACTGGAGTTAGCTGGTGGCGGACAAATTAACTTGAATACGAATGCTCCTGGACAGGGTGGTAGTCTGTTCTTAGAAAGCGGTCGCCTGAAGATTTCAGGCGAATCGTCAGGACAGTTCCAAATTTCTAGCGCCATTATCACCGAGGCGGGGGTGAGAGAAACTGCTGGTAATGGCGGCGACTTAGAAATTAACGTTGAGCGACTTTTGTTAGAAAAGGGTGGCAGAATAAACTCCAACACCAAAAACAATGGTCGAGGGGGAGATATTTTGATTCAGACCAGCAATAATGATTCTGATCTTATGGATCTCCAGGTTTCTGGCACATCATTGACTAATAGTGCCTCAAGTATTAGTACCTCTGTTCTTCAGCCCCAGGCCACGGGCGATGGCGGAGACTTAACCATCAATGCTCAACATAATATTGTGGTTAGAGATAGCGGCTTTATCAGTTCCGAAACCAAAGGGTTTGGCAGCAGCGGCAACCTCAAGATTAATGCTCAAAGTCTAGTTTTAGAAAACGGTGGACAGATTAGTTCCCTAAACAATGGCTTCGGCGAAAGTGGTGCGTTATCCATAGATGCAAAAGATATTTTAGTTACGGGAACTGCCGCAACTGGTCGGCAAAGTGGTTTATTTACCACTATTTCTCGCACAGGAACTGGGAAGGAGAGTTCGCGAGAAGAGACAACGACAAGGGGGACAGTAGAAGAATCTCCAGAAGTCAATCAGAATCGAGCCGATTTTGCGATCGCCAGTGAGAGATTGACAATTAAGGAGGGGGGCGCGATTGGTAGTTCTACCTCGGGAATAGTCGATGCGGCAGATTTGAAGTTAGTTGTTACCAACTCATTGATCATTGAGGGGACAAAAGCCTTAGTCAATAATGACAAAACCGTCAGAACAATAATCCCCAGCAGTTTATTTACCAGAGTCGAAGAAAATGCTTCGGGCAATGGGGGTCAATTGCAGCTCAGCACGGGCGAATTAGTGATCGACCGTGGTGCCACCATTTCTGCTAATACTTTTGGTGCGGGAAATGCAGGAGATATTGTTATTGATGGCACTAACAACAACATCACCGTTCAAGATTCAATCGAAATCGAGGGGATTCGCAGTGGAATTACCAGTGGGGTTGAAAATCCTGCCACTGGTGATGGAGGCGATATTGAAATTACCAATGTTAACCATCTTGTTGTCGCTGCTGGTGGTTCGATTGGTGTAGATGCTAAGACAGACAAGGAACGTTTTATTTTCGGCAGCGAAAAACCGATTGCCGCAGGAGAAATCAATATTTCTGCCCAGAATATTACTATCAGTGGCGCTTTGGCAGACGAGTCTCAACTGCCATCTCGTGTTTCTGCCTTTTCCGAGGGTAAGTCTAGTTCAGGAACAGTGACAATTAAAGCCGCCGCCGCAATACAAATTTTAGACGGTGCAGAAATACTGGTACGGAATTTAGAGGCAGGAGATGCGGGAAATATTAGAATTGATACGCGCAAATTGATCTTAGATAATGGTCAGCTTAACGCCGAGGTGAATGCGGGAACCCAAGGCAACGTCCAGTTAACCACAGACGACATATTTGTCGAGCAGGGTGGCGGTATTAATACCCAAGCAACAGGTACGGCTACCAGCGGCAATATTAGCATAGATAATTCTGGCAATATTTTTCTGGAGGATAGTCAGATTGTGGCGGATGCAACCCAAGGTAATGCTGGTAATATCCAGATTGATACTGTCGGTCTGTTTACCGATAGCGATTCGGTAATCAGTGCCAGCTCAGAGTTGGGTATTGATGGTGTGGTAGCAATTAATGCCTCTTTCGACGAAGCTCGAACTGTTGGGGCAGCTTTCCCACAGGAGCCACTTGACTCCGATGTTAAATCGAATCAAACCTGTGAGGCGAATGATGACAAAGATAATTTTGCTTATATCGGTCGTGCTGGTCTACCAGTTAATCCTTTAGATAGCGTCAGGGAAAACGCCGCTTTAGTCGATTGGGGAAAAGAGCCAAATCAGACTCATGCTCAAGCCAATTTCGTTCCTCAAGAGCTAGCCCCAAAATACCGTTTAGGCGATCGCCTGCTTGAGCAGGAAAATAGGGCAAAACTGACAGAAGCAACAAGCTGGCAGGTAAATACGGCAGGTAAAGTAGAGTTGGTAGTATCAGTCAGTAACCCAGCCTTGAGTGGACAAAGGGAGCTATGTCCTGCCTCTGAGTTTTTCGATGCCAGATAATCTGGGCAAGAGATAATTTGCTGATTATCTCATCTAGCCTATTTATTTTGATATAGACTACGAGGATCTAAAGCATCTCGTAAACCATCTCCCAAAAGATTAAAAGCCAGCACTGTCAGAATTATTACTACGGCAGGGGGAATAATCAGCCAGGGCTGTAATACTAAAATAGAGGCATTGGTTGCCGAGGACAATAAATTACCCCAGCTAGGGTCTTTTGCCTGGATACCCAAGCCGATTAAGCTCAGAACCGACTCGGCGATAATAAAGCCAGGTACAGCAAGAGTAGCCGAGATAATGATATAGGTGGCTGTCTGCGGCAGTATGTGACGCACGATAATATATAGAGGATTTGCTCCCATTGCATTTGCAGCCTGCACAAATTCCTGCTCTTTAATCGATAAGACCTGCCCTCTTACTACCCGTGCTAGTCCAGCCCAGCTAATTAGAGAGATAATTAAGACGATGATCAAAAAAGTTTGGGCGCTGCTCAAGCTATCGGGAATTACTGAAGCTAAAGCAATCAGCAGATAGATCCCAGGAATAGTCATCAAAACTTCTACTAGACGCATGATCAGCGCATCTACCTTGCCGCCAAAATAGCCCGAAATGCCGCCAGCTAGCATGCCCAAAGGATAGGATACTGCTATTCCCACCAATCCAATAAATAAGCTAACTCTGCCACCAAACAACAGACGACTAAACAAATCTCGACCCTGTTCATCCGTACCCAAAAGATTTATTTTGGCTGGCGTTTCGACACCAAATAAATGTCTGGAGAGAGGAATACCAGGAAAAAGAACTACCGATTCAAAACTAGGAGGGATAGGTAGGGCAATCTGAAATAAATTGTAGGTCGTCCCTGGGGTTAAGAGACGAATAGGTGCAGGTTGATCGCGCTCAATAATCAACAGGCGATCGCCTGTTGCTAAATCCGTTACTCCCTGGGTTGTGGGATAAACAAACGGTCTGCTAAATTTCCCCGTAGAATCCTGCCAGTGAATCGCCGTTGGCGGTAACAAAGAACCATCGTCCTGAGCCGCATAAGGGGAATAAGGGGCAATAAAATCGGCAAAGATAACCGCTAAGTAAAACGTAATCAGGATTGAAGCACCAATGCGCGCTAAGGTATTGCGCTTAAGTTTTTGCCACCAGTTCATAAAATTAACAAGTTTCTCTTCAGGAACGGAGTTGCGAAAACGACAGTTAAACAGGACTAACCTTCGCCTTATGCAACAGTTTATTCCCTTGTTTGTAGCCTACATAGCGCACTTTTACCATTTCTCCAGGTTGTGCTATCCCTTTCATTAGCTGATGATGCTGCGGATCGTAAGCTATTTCTGCACCTACCGTAGCAATAGTTGAGACATCCCAATGCTTAATCAACTCTTCCACTGGTTCTACTAAAGATAAAAGTCTAGTAGCTGGCAGCTGGGGATTTTGCCGTACCGCTGTCGCCGCCGTCGGCCACTGCAAGAGCCAAGATTCGATAATTGCCAAACTGTCCTGTTGAAACTGCGATCGCAAATTTTCTCTTTGCTGCTGCATTTCCTGCTCTAATTTTTGATATTCTTGCCGACAGGCAACCAATGCCTGGTGCTGCTCATCCGTCGAGGTAGAGGAAAGAGCTTGCTCCCCAGCCTGATACTGGTTGAGCATAACCTCAAGCAATTTATCGACAGAAATGTTTAACGCCTGGGCAATTTTAGCAATCAAGCCAACCGAAAGATTGAGAATTAAACCCTGCTGGATTCGGATCAACTGCAAGCGAGATACCTGGGCTATTTGACTAAGCTCATTAATATCGGCGATGTTTGCCTGCTGCATCAAATTTTGCAGCCGCTCTTTGTTGGTGATCGACAAATCTTGATTCATTTTGCTTTGCAATATTGCCCAGTAACTAAGAATTTTATAACCATCGATTTAAGAGCACAACTGAGCCGCAACAAAGTAACAAATGTTGATTAAGCTGATACTCTTAATGGATTTTCGGGAACTATTAAAAAGAAGACTGCTCAAAATAATCATAAATCTCAATCTTGGTTTTTGATTACTTATTAGCCAAAACAATTATAAAAGTACTTATAATTTATCCCCTATTTTTTGAGTCACAGTCTGTGATTAAATTGCGATGCTTTTATTAAGAGGAAGTTTGTAATGACGACTGCCAAAAACGGAATTAGTCATGCTCGGACTCATATTCAACACTTTACAGCTAGTAAGCAAATTAAATTTTTTGAATCTCTCAAAGAATCTCGATTTAGCGGTCAGCTAGTAATCTCCGATAAGCAGGATCATACTTGGATACTATATCTTTATCTGGGTCGAATCGTTTATGCTAGTGGCGGAATCCATCCAGTTAGGCGATGGCGGAGACATGTGGTTGCATATTGTCCTGAACGACTAGCCAAAATTGAAGAACTACAGCTATCTCTGGCTAAAATCGCCCAAGAAGAATCGCGCATTTCCTGGGAATACCAGCTATTGTCAGTTTGGATCGATCAAAATAAGATTGGTCGAGAACAGGCGACTAAAGTTATCCGAGCGACAGTGACAGAAGTTTTATTTGATGTCACTCAAGCAATGGAAGTAAATTGTGAATTAATCAAAGATAATTTGCTGACTACAAGGTTGATTTTGATCGATGCCGAACAGGTAATTAAAGAATCGAATCGACTATACATTGCCTGGCAAGATGCCAAGGTTGCCGATCGTTCCCCCGACCTAGCTCCCACTATTCGACAGCCAGAAGCTTTAAGAACCAAGACTTCGCCCCAGGTATACCAAAATTTAAGCCAGCTTCTTGATGGTAAGCAAACTCTACGAGATTTGAGCGTGCGGATGCGGCGCGATGTGGCTACTGTGACTCGTTCTTTGCTGCCCTACATCCAAATGGGACTGGTGCAGCTATTAGCGGTAGATGATATTGCTCCCCCCGTATCGACTCCTGTTGCCCAAAAGCTCTTTAAAACCAAAACACCTCGTCGCCTAACTATTGCCTGTATCGACGACAGTCCAATTATCTGCCAAACCATGGAGAGCATAATTAGTGATGCTGGGTACAATTTTATCAGCGAAATGGATGGTCTACGAGCGATCGCTGTTCTCCTCAGTCGTAAGCCCGATCTGATCTTTTTGGACTTGGTTATGCCCAACACCAACGGCTATGAAATCTGCTCTCAACTGCGGAAGCTTTCGTATTTTAAACAGACGCCGATTGTAATTTTGACAGGGAATGATGGCATCGTTGATCGGGTTCGAGCAAAAATGGTCGGCTCAACCGATTTTCTCGGCAAGCCAGCTCAACCAGAGCAGGTTTTAGACACTATTGCCAAATATATTGTGTCGAAGAAAAAGAATAGCTGACTCAATTACTCTTAGGTTACAAGTGAGAGTTGTTGAAACTGTCGTCTGTTTTACCAGACTTTTTGGTTAATAGTTATTTTGCTACTTTTCGAGGGAACTATAGATCTTGTCAGCCTCATTGAGAAGTATTGTCGATCTTACACATGGCAAAAAATGCTCAAAAAAAGTGATTGATTATTAATATTTAAGGTGACATTTATTATGGGATACACACTGGTCGTTGATGATTCGGCTACGGAAAGGTCGATTATTACAGGTTGTTTGCAGGGAGAAGGTATCAACGTTTCCGTCGCTCTCAGCGGCGAAGAAGCATTGACCAAAATTCAGCATGATTTTCCCGATTTAATTGTCTTGGATATAGTTTTGCCAGGACGCAGTGGGTTTGAAATCTGCCGCGAATTGAAAGGTTCGGAAGATACCAACAAAATCCCCATTATTCTTTGCTCTACCAAAGGTACAGAAATGGATAAGTTTTGGGGGATGAAACAGGGGGCAGATGCCTACATCCTCAAGCCCATCAATCAAGAGGAATTAGTCGGCAAAGTCAAAGAATTAACTGCTTAGGCTGTTTCGCAGATATTCAAGGTAATTTTAATGTCTAATCTACCAGCTCAATTCCCCACCGTAGCTCAAGTTTCTGAGACAACAAATAGTATTCAGCAGCTCAAATTTCAGCTTTATCCTGACACCAGGGCTATGCTGCCTATCCAGCAAATTGTCGAAGTTTTAAAACTTCAGCTAGTGAAGATTATGCCTATTCCCCAAATGCCCAGCTGGGTGATGGGAATTTATAACTGGCGGGGCGATATTCTTTGGATGATCGATTTAGGTCAGCTAATTGGCTTGAATTCCTGGTACGAATATCATCATGATCGAGCTGACTCAGTGGCAATTGTCCTCTCTCCCAATCGTCAGGCGCATCAGGAACAAAGAATCCATTTAGGTTTGGTTGTTGCCCAGGTAGACGATTTAGCAAACTGCGACCCCGCAGCGATTCAGGCTGTCGTTGATTCCCAAAGCAATCCCCGTCTGACCAGTTTTTTGCAGGGATATTGGCTCCAGTCAGAAGGAGAGATGATCCTGGCTTTAGATAGTCAAGCGATCGCCGCGGCGATGCCTATCTCCGAACTGTAGAGCTACCTATATGAATTAACTATATTACTTGCTTTTATTTTTTAGTCTCCTACATAACTTTCACTTCTAACTGCTGTTCTCGCTATTTTTGTTTTTATGAATAACCTATTTGGCTCTTCTGAAGAATCAGGGCAATCTTCCACTACCGAAACTATCCTGCCCAAGTCTGCTTTGCTACGTCGGCTCTATAATCTACCTATCAATCGTAAGACTAATCTTATTCCCTGGTTTAGTTTTGGCGGGCTGGCTTTGGTTCTGGGCATGGGCAGCTTCATGCTCCAGGGAACTCTCAAGCAGCAGTTGTCTGAGCAAACAAAGTCCCAGCTGAGGCTAAAAAGTGACGTTTTGTTACTGTCTGAGGCGCAGCTACAGAATAAAACTGTTTTGGAGCTGACTATCGGCGCATTTACCGAAGAGCAAGGCTATAGCGCGGTTTATGCAGTTGAGGCAGACGGCAATCCCGCGCTTGTCTCGTCGCTCCTCAATCAAACAGAAGCGCGTAATCTCGATATACCCCTGGCAGACGAACAAATTTTGCAGCAGGCGATCGCTCGACCAGGGGAAGTAGTTCAGCAGATGTCGCTGATTCAAGGACAGAAATATGCTCTGGCGGCGCAGACGCTGGTAGGCAGTGATGGTCAGTCCCTCGGAATTTTGGTCAACGGCAGTTCAGTCGGGTCGATTAACAGCATTGTCCGCAGTAGCCTGCTGGCTCAATCCGTTCTCTCCCTGGTGATTTTGATCTTGATCATTTATTTGAGTAAAATTTTGGGTCAGGCGATCGCCAAACCGATTGAAAGTTTGCAGGAGGTAGCGCAAAATTTCTCGGCAGGTAACTTTAGCGTCAGAGCGAAGATCGACACGCAAGACGAGGTCGGTTTATTGGGCAGTACCTTTAATGTTCTGGCTGATTCCATCGAGCTCAACGAGGCTCGACTCAAGCAGGATGCTCAACGTTCTCAGCTGCTTCAGGAAATCGCCTATCGTATTTCTCAGGCAGCGAATGTGACAGACATTTGGCAGACGGCAGTAGAAAGCAGTCACAATGTCCTTAAGTGTGATCGGGTTGTCTACCATCATTTTGGCAAAAATTGGCAGGGTAAAATTGTGGCGGAATCCGTTACTTCTGGTTTGCCGATCGCTTTGGGAAGGGAAATCAACGACCCCTGCTTTGGCGAAGGCTATGCTGCTGCCTATCGAGAAGGCAAGGTTAAGGCGATCGCCAATATTTACCAGGAGAATTTACACGACTGCCATCTAAAAATGCTAGAGCCTTTAGCGGTAGTTGCTAGTTTAATTACCCCAGTAGTGGTGGCAGATAAACTAGCTGGTTTATTGATTGCCCATCAGTGCAGCGAAGCTAGAGCTTGGCAGGCAGAAGAAATTAGCTTGCTGTCCCAGATTGCGCAACAGGTGGGAGGAACAGTTGAGAAAATTGAGCTGCTAGAACAGCAGCAGCAGGTACAGCAGCAAGAAAGAGCGGCGAAAGAGACTCTCCAGCGTCGGGCAATGGAACTGCTGATGGAGGTTGACCCCGTCAGCCAGGGTGATCTAACCGTGCAGGTGAAGGTGCAGGAAGACGAAATTGGCACGATTGGTGATTCCTACAACGCGACCATCGAAAGCCTACGAAAACTAGTATCTCAGGTAAAAACGGCAGCGATTCAGGTATCTTCTACTACCAGCGATCAGGATCGCTCGATTAAGGAACTGTCTACGGGGGCATCGGCTCAAACCAAGGAAATCGTCGCTGCCTTAGAACGGATTCAGGGAATTACAGATTCAATTCAGGCTGTAGCCCACAATGCGAAGGCTGCCGAAGCGGCGATGTTGAAAGCGACGGAAACAGTTCGAGCGGGGGACGAAGCAATGAACCAAACGGTAGAAGGCTTCCAAGATATTCGCGATACTGTGGCGGCTACAGCTAAAAAGGTTAAGCGTTTGGGTGAATCATCACAAAAGATTTCTAAGGTAGTCAACGTAATTGGTAGTTTTGCCGATCAGACCAATCTCTTGGCGCTCAATGCTTCGATCGAGGCGGCTCATGCAGGAGAAGAAGGGCGGGGTTTTGCCGTAGTTGCTGATGAAGTGAGATCGCTAGCTCGTCAGTCGGCGGAGGCAACGGCTGAAATTGAGGCTCTAGTGGCAGAGATTCAGTCAGAAACTAATGAGGTGGTAGCGGCGATGGAGGCGGGGACAGAGCAGGTAGTAGAGGGAACTAAGCTAGTAGACAAAACTCGCTCCTCTCTGGTACAGATTGCTGATGTTAGCCAAGAGATTAATCAGATCGTGGGCGAGATTGCAGCGGCTACCGTCGAACAGTCACAAGATTCTGAGGCGGTAAGCCAAACCATGCTGGATGTTGCTGCCGTATCGAGTAAAACTGCCGCTGAGGCAGGAGAGGTGTCCGCTTCCTTCCAAGACTTATTAAGTGTGGCACAAGAGTTACAGGATAGTGTGGCTAAGTTCAAAGTCAACTAAGCAGCGATTAGAGATTCTTCAACCTGAGTCTATAAATAATTTTATTGAAATTGCCATATTGCCATGACGAATTTTGCTCATTATCGTGACCTCGAACTGGTTTCCGAATCAGAACTGACAGGTAAATCTGTCCAGTCTGCCTCTTGGTGGCAACGGCAGAGTATCCGCTTTAAGACCACCCTATTGGCGATCGCCATTGGCACAATTCCGACTTTAGCGGTTGGTTCGGTAGCCTACTATTTTGCCGCCAATTCCCTGATCCAGGAAAGTACTAGCCAAAGCGAGACTTTGGTGCGAGATCTCCAGAATCAAGTCAACCTCTTTATGGGCGATCGCTTGAGTGACATACAGGTAATGGCGAGCCTTGATATTTTCGCCAATCCTAAACTGAGCCAGCAGGCGACTACCGCCGAAAAGTCCGCTGCTCTAGAGCAAATTCAGTCTGCTTATCGATTTTATAACAGCATTGCTGTGTTTGACCTTAAGGGCAATCCTGTCGCTCAAACTAAGGGAAAAGCCCTTGATAATCATTTAAGCCGTGGCTATATTCAGTCTGCTCTCAAGGCGGATGGTGCGGTAATCAGCCAGCCGCGCATTTCTACTACTTCGGGAATTTTTAGCATTTATAGTGCCGCACCAATTAAAGATCAGCAAACTGGTCAAACTATTGGTTTTATCCGTGCCAGAATTCCCGTCAAAGTCTTGAATCAGCTATTACAACACTTCACAACAAAGGGTAGCCAATATTATCTCCTCAATAACCAGGGAGAAGTATTTCTCGGTTCGGCAGGGGAGTATGTAATTAAGACTAAAAGCGATGGTTCAGCAGCAGCTAAATCTTTTGATTATGAAGCAGTCAACGCCGCCAGTATTTTCCCTGAGGCGAGTACGATCCTAGCTGGCGAAAATTTGATTACAGTTAAAGCCACTAACACTCAATTTAACTCCCCTCAGCTTCTGGCATATACTCCAGCTCAAGCAGTACCAGGATTACCTCAGCTTAAATGGCAGGCAATTTTAGCGACGGATACCAGCCTGGTTTATGCTCCTCACAGAAGGCTCAGGCTAGTGCTTATTTTGGGTTCGGTGGCGGTAGCTGTTGGGGTAGGGGCAATCGCCTATGCTCTGGCTAATCGTCTGCTACGCCCTGTTTTGCTCGCTGCTAAAGCTGTACAGGAAATTGGTCGGGGTAATTTCACTACGCAAATTGACATTCCTGGAACCGATGAAATTGCCCAGTTAGGAGCGGATATCAACCGCATGGCTACCCAGCTAGCAGATTTTGTTCAGGTTCAGACTATTCTGGCGCAACATTCCGAGGAAATTAAAAATATCGCCCTGCAACTAGCTAACTCGACTACTCACCAAGAAATTTTTGAGGCGGTAGTTCACGGCAGCTATCGGGCTTTGAAAGCGGAGAGAGTAGTCTTTTATCAGTTTATGCCTCAGTCGGCAATAGCCATGGCAGAAGCAATTACTCCAGGTCAGACCACAGTCCAAAATAGCGGCTTGAGCCGCGAACTGATGGCGGAATATCAGGCACAAGCACTTCCCCAAGTTGAGGTGATTGCTAACCTAGAGCAGGCAGATTTAACTGCCGTTAAACGAGAGTATTTGACATCTTTGGGAGTAAAATCTTGTCTGATTGCCCCAGTTATGGTGAAGCAACAGTTGGCAGGTTTATTGATGGTGCATCAATCCTTCACTCCTTTACCCTGGCTGGATGAAGAGGTAGAGTTTATCACCCAGGTTGTTAGCCAAATTGACTTTGCCATGACGCGCCAACAGCTCAATACTCAGCAAAAGCTAGCCGAAACCAGAGAGAAATCCGCCAAAGAGGTGATGCAGATGAGGGCATTAAGTCTGTTGCAGGAGGTAGCCGATGTATCTCAGGGCGATCTGACTATCCGCGCGAGGGTTACAGAAGACGAAATCGGCACGATCGCTGATTCCTATAATTCGACCATCGAAAGTCTACAAAACCTAGTTACGCAAACAAAAGCTGCTGCCGCAGAAGTTGAGTTTAATACCGTCACGAATGATTCGGCAGTTCAGTCCCTAGCAGCAGATACTGTCGCCCAGACAGAGACGATTACCAACATGCTCCAGCAGATTGAGTCGATGGAAACTTCGATTACCCTGGTGGCAAATCAGGCAAATCAGGCAGAGGAGTTTGTTCAGCAGGCAACTTCTACCATTGCTCAGGAAGATCAGGTGATGAATCGTACCGTTGCCGAAATTAAAGCGGTGCAGCATACTGTAACTCAAACTGCGACGAAAGCAGAAAAATTAGGGGAGTCATCCCAAGAAATTTCTCAGGCAGTCAGCTTAATCGGACGTTTTGCCGCCCAAACCCATCTTCTGGCACTCAAAGCTTCAATCGAAGCCGCCAGAGCAGGAGAGCAGGGTAAAGGTTTTGCCGTAATTGCCGATGAAGTCAGATCTTTGGCTACCCAGTCAGCGGAGGCGACAGCAGAAATCGAAACTTTGGTGAGTAAAATTCAGCTAGAAACTGCTGAAGTAGTGGATGCTATGCACCAAGGGGCTGCTCAAATTGCCTCTGGTAGTGAACTTGTTCAGCAGACTCGCCAGAGCTTAACCCAAGTTAATCAGGTGAGTAGCGAAATTAGTAAGCTGGTCAGCTCGATCACCCACACCACTCAGCAGCAGTCGATGAC
>JBCBWB010000058.1:0-27895 GCA_039817275.1 Cyanobacteria bacterium J06648_1
GGACAAATCTCTCCCGATCCAGGGGTTCCCGCGATCGCGTAGGTAGACCAGCGATTGCCATTTGCGAGGTCGATCACGTCTACTTCTTCTAGGGGTAGGATACCGACTTTATCCATCAGGTCACGATCGATGGTGATGCTACCGACATAGTTAACGTTAGCTTCGGTAACTCTGACACGGTGAAGCTTGGCGTGCATCAATTTGATCTGGCTCATCAATTCTCTCTCAACCTAAACATTTACATCATAAACCGATAGACATTGAGCATTTAACATTTAACATTTAGCATCTAGATTATTTACAGATATCTTTTAAACCGCGAGTTAACCTCTCGATGCCTTGCTGTGCAGTATTTAGACGCAGACTACCATAAGCCACCCGTAAATAACAGCCATCTTGCATACCAAAAGTACTGCCAGGAATTACCGCCACGCGATATTGTTCGATGAGCTGTTGGACAAGTTCTAGGTCATCGAGATTGGTATTGACCTTGAGAAAGAAATAGAATGCGCCAGCGGCAGGAGCGATCGCACAAATGTCGGATATTAAGTTTAGCTGTTGGGTAACTACTTTTCTAACTTGAGCGATTTGAGTTAGATAGGGTTGGCAATAACTTTTGCCTGCGGTTAATGCTCCTAATGCGGCATACTGCGACACTACGGGAGGACAGATTACGTTGGTATCCTGGACTTTTTTGACTGCTAGGATAAGGTGCTGGGGAATTACCATATAGCCAATCCGCCAGCTAGCAAAACCATAGGCTTTGGATAGACTAAAAAGGGAAATGGTGTGGGAACTGCTGTTCTCAAAGCTGCCTGGGGATGTATGCTTCACACCGTCGTAAGTAAAGTATTCGTATGCCTCATCGCTAATATGATAAATACCGCGATCGCGACAGAGATCGTTGACTGCCTGAAGATCGGCGCGGGGATATACTGCTCCTGTCGGATTATTAGGGGAAATGGTGACAATTGCTTTGGTTCTGGGAGTTATCGCTAAAGCGATCGCATCCAAGTCTAGCTGATAGTTACGATCAGTCTTCACGGAGACAGGATGGCAGTTTGCCATAGTAATCGCCATCTCATGATTGAAATAGTAGGGGGTATTGAGGATAATTTCGTCCCCCGCCTCGGTAATTGCCATAACTGCATTGAGAAACGCCATATTGCTGCCTGCGGTAACCACAATACTGTTCTGCTGGGCAATTTTAATCTGATTATCTTCCAGGAGTTTTTGTGCGATCTCTGTTACCAAAGGCTCAATTCCTGTAACTGCATGATAAAGATGATTGCTCGGTTGAGCGAGAAAGGTTTGTAATGAGGCGATCGCCTGGGGTGGCGGTGGATAGTTAACTACTCCCTGTCCCAGGGAAATGGTTCCAGGATTGCTGCGGATTAGTTCGCTAACTACAGGAATCAGCGGTAATTGCACCCGATTCATGCGTGAATTGCAGTTTTTGGTAGTTAGGGTCATCGCTTCTATTCTTGATTTATGGTTTACTGTAACGAATTCTTTTTAGGAATTGGCACTTTCGCGTGACTGCGCTTGGAACTCTCCTGGAAACAAAATAGTCATAACCTATAAAATGAGATCCACCACTGATACACAATAATTCTGTATTAACCTGAGCTTTATTTAACAACACAGAGTAAAAATATTTTGAATACTGTCATTAAGTCCGTTACTTATCCTATTGTTGAAACGTTCCATTCGTTGCAGGGAGAAGGTTATTGGGCGGGAGTTAGCGCCTTTTTTATCCGTTTGGGAGGATGCGATGTTCATTGTCCTTGGTGCGATACCAAACACTCCTGGAATCCCCGTCGCTACCCCCAGCAGTCGGTAGATAATTTGGCTCAGGCTGCCACAGCAGTTAATCCAGCAATTGTCGTAATCACAGGGGGAGAACCGCTGATGCACGATTTGCTGCCTCTAACCACAGCCTTAAAAAATCAGGGATTACAGACACACTTGGAAACTTCTGGCGCACATCCCTTTAGCGGTAATTTTGATTGGGTAACGTTTTCTCCCAAGCAATTTAAAGCACCTCACCGCAGTATTTATGCTCAAGCTAACGAATTAAAAGTCGTTGTTACTGGTGAATATGACTTGAAATGGGCAGAACAACAGGCAGCACTAGTTTCTGATTCAGTTTTGCACTATCTTCAGCCTGAATGGAGTTCTACTGGCAGTAAGAGTCTGATTTTTGACTATATATTGCAGCATCCTCAGTGGCGGATGAGCTTACAAACACACAAAATGCTAGAAATTCAATAGCGGCTTTCCTTTACTCTCTCTCAGACGAACCATGCTTGGCACCACTGTAGCTTTAGCGATCGCCTAAAATTCATATATTTTCTGAATATTTCAAATAATCGTCATGTCTAACTTGCTAATTAGCGAAGCTACATGCGATGCGATGCTTTTGTCCTTGATAAAAGCTGACTGTTGAGATCAATCTCTCAATTAAATTCTGAGCCGCAAATTAAATACTTATTAAATACTCATAAAGTGGACGAAACAGAATTTTTGCCTTACAAAGCTAAGAGAAACAAATCCTCAGTAGCTCAATAATTATCTGATTGATACTTTTAGATAATTCTCAGTCTGGGATAAACACGACCGTGCGCTAAAAATTATTGCCTTATTGTCGCCAAATTATCCAAGCTTATGATTGTCTCTAAACTATGTGTTTATCCACTAAAATCTGCTCAGGGTATTGAGCTACAGGAGGTACAGGTACAAACTAAGGGGTTTTTAGGCGATCGCGAAATGATGCTTGTCTCTGGTAGCGGCAAATGTATTACCCAAAGGCAGTTTCCTCAACTGGCAAAAATTCAGATCAGAATTGTCGGGCGCAGTATCACTTTACGAGTTACTGATAATAGTGTTGCACCAATTACCTTTATTGCGACTCTCAATGGCGACTTGATTGAGGTAGAAATCTGGCGCGATCGCCTGTTGGCGATTGACCAAGGAAATGAAATAGCACAATGGTTTCAGAATTTTTTAGATTTGCCTGAAGATAAATCTTGTCGTTTAGTTAGACAGTCGGCAGCTCATCCACGTTTATTAGACTCCAAATATTTTAGCGAGGAAGATCTACCTTTAAGTTTTGCGGATAATTCTCCCGTCATGTTGACTGCTACAGCATCATTAACCGAGCTTAATGGGAGAATCATTGAGATCCATCAGCAGTATACTCAGACAATACCAATGGATCGTTTTCGCCCCAACGTGGTGGTCGAAACTATTGAACCTTTTATTGAAGATCGCTGGCGACTAATCCAAATTGGGGAAATTCAGTTTCAAATGTTGAAACCATGTAGTCGCTGCATCATCACCACTATCGATCAGAATGAAGGGCTAAAAAATAGTTTGAAAGAACCGCTCAATACCTTGGGTACTTTTCGTCAGTTAAGCGAACAAGGGGTTATGTTTGGCGTTAATATGATTCCTCTCAATGAAGGAGAAATCAAAACAGGCGATCGCCTACAGGTTTTAGAAACAAGATAGTTGACTTACCAGCCGATGATATAGCGACTATTTTTCTTGAAGATTAATTTGATCAATTGCGCGATCGCGATCGACAATCCAACCATTACGCCAGTAGCAATGATCAAAGTAAATAAATTGCCCTGGAAATTGAATCCCAGCACATTTGGCAAGCGTGTTAAGGGTCTAATGAGAAAGGGATGAATAAAGTAAATAGCAAAGCTAGTCTGGGCTGTCTTCTTGAGGGTAGAAATATCGGTTTTCTCTAAGCCGTCTAAAAGAGAGATAAAGAGAAAACAAAGCAGAATTTTTTGAATGATATTAACATCGGGAATCGTTACTTTAAAAAAGACTTTGTTGAAGTTTCCTGATGAATTTAGTATCAAAACTTGAACTAGTATAAGGAAAATAGCCGACAGTAAAACCGTAACTTTATTGAGCGGACTTGCCAGCAGCTTGAGAATTTTTTCTCGGTTAGCAGAGCTATAAATACCGAGCAGATAGACGGGAAGAAAATAGACAAGGGAATGGAGCGGATTAATATTATTTATTGGTCGATGGACAATCATCGAAATGGGCAGCAGCAGCAGAACAACCTTAAGTAGATGTCCTGACCTCACCAGCAGGTTAATCAAAGGCGAGATCGCAAAGACAATTACGATCATGGGAATAAACCAATAGGCATAAACTGCCCGACCTGTAATCAAAAACCAGCCAATTGCCTGTAAGGGATGATCGATCATACCGTCGGGTAAAAATCCCTTGCCACCATTGACAAAAACAAAGTTAAATAGCCATTCATTCTGGCGATCAAAGATTGTATAAATAATCGGCAATACAGAGCAGATCAGATAGGGAACCAAGACAAACTTAGCTTTTTTAATTAAGAAATTCTTATAGTTAAAATTGGGATAAAAAATATGGTTATATAAATAACCAGAGATAAAGACAAAAAAGACACTTCCGTTTAAGTTAAACGAGTAAAAAAGCTTCTCAAACAGACTCGGTTGGGTATAAACATTCCAATGCGCTACGCCGTAGGAATGAGTCATGACAATTAAGATGATGGCAATCCCCCGAAAGTAATTAATCGAATTCAAAAATCTTCTTTTTATCGGCGACTTCATAACCTATCCATAACAATTTAAGTTATAAGGAATCTTAACTAGCAACTAGGATTAAGTAAAGTCACAACATCTTGACTTTTTTAGGTTAAGGTTAGAAATTTTGGTAAAGTTTTTGGATTCAGTTGAAGCTCTACTTTACAGATGATACGTCTCTTAGAAATTTCGCGATCGCTTTAAGGAAAAAACTCGGTAAGCTGTTATTCATTTTTACTTGAGATAACTATTTGACGCTGCGCGTACGCGCAGATCGTCGTAAGACGACTGGGACGCATCCGCGTCCGCACAACTTTTTACTCTTCTCTCTCTTCCCGCACTTGTTCCTGCTGCTGAATGAAAAAAAATTCACCTATTTTTGGTGCTACGGTTTTTGGAAGATGGTCTCTGACACTCAATTCTATAGTCTCAAAAGTATTCAATTCTTCTTTGGAAGTATTGTTATAAAATATTTCTGCTACCTCTTTTAGCTTTCGATCTACAGTTGCCTGTTCTTCTGGTGTCATAGTTAAAGTAAAAAGAGCTTATCCTCTTTATCTTACTCTAAGTATTTTTACTTACTGCATAAATGGGATGCTCCCCGCATAATATAGTGATCGCTTTGCAATATTGATGATACTAATAATCAACTTGTTTCTGACTTTGATTGAAAACGAGAAATGGAGCGATCGCCCGACAGCATATTCATTATTGGAGTCAAATTCTTGTATAATTATTGTTGGTTTACTATGTAAAATACTTCTTAAAAAACTTATTGGAGGCTTAATTGGAGTCAGAAGCAAGATTTAAACTGAAAGTTCTGTGGTTAGATAAAAACGTGGCGATCGCGGTTGATCAGGTAGTAGGCAAGGGTACTAGCCCTTTGACGGCTTACTATTTCTGGCCTCGTAATGATGCTTGGCAGCAGCTCAAAGACGAATTGGAAGCAAAGCACTGGATTGAAGAAGTAGAAAGTATTGATATTCTCAACCAGGCAACTGAAGTAATTAATTTTTGGACGGAAAGAGGCAAAACTACGCCTATGACCCAGGCGCAAACCAAGTTTCCTAACATCGTGTTTACAGGAACAAACTAATCCTCAGACAAAGGAATGTTTTCGAGCTGAATACAGCAAAATTTCTAATGTTCTAAGAGTATTCAGCAAAACTCGATCTTAAGCAAAAAGGGCATGATGATAACTACCATCTGCCCTTTTTTAATGTTTGTATTTAGCGATCGCGCCTCAGGAAAAATAGACCGCAATCATAGATTTAAAAAAACCACAGCTAAAAACCAGTTAATGAAAACGAAGTCTATCTAGCTAAATCGGATTTTAGACTACGCCACCCGCGGCTTGCAGACGCGCTCTTGCTTTTTTCATTGAGCTTTCTGCCTGAATTTTTTCCTGGCGATCTTCGCTGTCTCCTACCTTGTCAAAACGAGATTGAGCTTTTTGGTATTCGCTTTGAGCCGCATCGCGATCAATACTGTCGCCCAACTCAGCACCATTAACGAGAATTTTGATCTCATCATTTTCTACTTCGGCAAAGCCGCCCATTAGAGCGATCGTTTTCCATTCTTTACCAGGACGAACCCGCAATACACCCACTTCTAAAGCGGTCAATAAAGGAGCATGCCCAGAAAGAATACCTAGCTGCCCAGTAGTGCTGGGTAAAACAACTTCTTCTACCTGGTCGTCCCAAACTGTCTGATCAGGAGTAATTACTTTTACACTTAACGCCATTTATCATTTACCATTTATCATTTATCATTTACCAGCAGATAGAAAATAGCGAACAGTGATTATTACAAAAAGGATTGTTCACTGTTCACTGTTTACTGTTCACTGTTTACTGTTTAGGCTGCTTTTAGTTTTTCAGCCTTAGCTTTAGCTTCTTCGATATCGCCAACTAAATAGAATGCTTGCTCTGGCAAGTCATCTAATTCACCGTTAAGAATTGCGTTAAAGCCTTTGATAGTGCTATCTAAAGATACATATTTGCCAGGTGAACCCGTAAATACTTCAGCTACAAAGAAAGGCTGAGATAGGAAACGTTCGATTTTACGAGCGCGGTCTACGACAATTCGATCTTCTTCGGAAAGTTCGTCTAGACCAAGAATCGCAATAATATCCTGTAGCTCTTTATAGCGTTGAAGAGTAGACTGTACAGCACGAGCGGTGTTGTAGTGTTCTTCACCCACAATACTTGGCTGAAGCATCGTACTAGTAGAATCTAGAGGATCTACCGCAGGATAAATACCTTTAGAAGCAAGTCCACGAGATAGTACTGTAGTTCCATCCAGGTGAGCAAAAGTAGTCGCAGGAGCGGGGTCAGTCAAATCATCCGCAGGTACGTATACTGCTTGGATTGAAGTAATTGAACCTTCTTTAGTGGAGGTAATGCGCTCTTGCAAGTCACCTACGTCAGTACCCAGAGTAGGCTGATATCCTACCGCAGAAGGCATCCGACCTAGTAGGGCTGATACCTCAGAACCTGCCTGGACAAAGCGGAAGATGTTGTCGATAAACAGCAATACATCTTGCTTATTTACATCACGGAAATATTCTGCCATGGTCAAAGCGGAAAGACCTACGCGCATTCTCGCACCAGGTGGCTCGTTCATTTGACCGTAGACCAGAGCAATCTTGGACTGTTCGGGATTTTCTTCATCAATTACGTTAGACTCAATCATCTCGTTGTAAAGGTCATTTCCTTCACGAGTACGTTCGCCCACGCCGCCAAACACGGATACACCACCATGTTGGATGGCGATGTTGTTGATCAATTCCATCATAATAACGGTCTTACCAACGCCAGCACCGCCGAATAGACCAATTTTGCCACCCTGACGATAGGGGGTAAGTAAGTCTACAACCTTAATTCCTGTCTCGAATACTTTGGGAGCTGTTTCCAGGTCGGTTAGTTTGGGAGCGGGTCGATGAATAGGAGAGCGATCTTCGGTGTTCACTGGACCTTTTTCGTCTACAGGCTCGCCCAGAACGTTGAAAATTCTACCTAATGTTGCTTTACCGACAGGAACGCTGATTGGGGCGCCAGAATCGACAATATCCATGCCTCTGACTAATCCGTCAGTACCGCTCATCGCAACAGCACGAACCTGGTTATCACCAAGTAGTTGCTGCACTTCGCAGGTAACGGAAACGTCATTTCCCGCAGGATTTTTTCCTTCTACTTTCAAGGCATTATAAATACGCGGCATTTTACCGCTAGGAAACTCGGCATCTAATACGGGACCGATGATTTGAGTAATTTTACCAGTTGTTGTTTTATCTGTGGTGGCTACCATTTTTTTATATCTACTTGGTGGTTAGCTGTTTTATATGGCAGGTAGAATCTTAATTAAGTGTAAAATTTTGCCACCTTCAAGATTATCATTTAACGAATCATCTGAAAACTTAACTTTTCTCGGCTTTCAAGCATCTGTTGAGTTGAATCAGATTTAGAAAGATAGAAGATAAAGATACTGACTAAATTTGTTTAGTTTGCTGAGAGAACTCCAAATTCCTGAAGTGCGGGTATAAAGTTTTTGTTTTCGTGACTCGGACGACTTAGCTTGATTAGAGCGAAACGCTGAGGCGGAGTTAGCTTAGACCATTGTTCTAGAGATAGGGCTAAATTATGCTCCTGGGCTTTAGTTTGAACCAGACTCGGAATATGGTCTGGATCTAACCAGGGGGGAGTAGCAGCTACCTCTAACTCCTTTGCTGGTGCGCCAGTCTTAGCAATGACTCGGTTTTGCAGCCACTCACGGTAGGTTTGACGCTGTTCTGGGCTGGTGCAGGGTAAATCTACCAAAGTCTGGCGTTCGGAGAGAGAGAATTGATTCCAGTGAGCTAGCTTCAGCTTCACGCCACAGTTATCCAATTTCATTCTGACCAGCATGGGAATGCACTGTAAAGCATCAACAAAGTCTGCTTCAAACCGAAAATAGCTATGGGAGGGTAAACCTGGTTGAGGCTGCATATTTTCCATTTCTTAATTAAAGCGATCGCCAACCGTATTGAGGACAAGATCAAGTGCAAGATGATCCCGACTGTAGATCCATATCATAGGCAATTTTGCTCAATCTAGAAAAAAATTGACGGCAATTAGCTTGCCAAAATTGGAATAGTCGATAGAATCAGCAGTAATGTCTGAACGATGTTGGTTTACCACTAAATTCATTGTCTCTTCTTGTGTGGCGAACCAAAACATTTATTAACGTTCGCCTATTCATCAGGTTCTTAAGTGATTAAATCTCGAACTTCTTCTAGTAAACCACACACTACCAAATCTAAACTCATATATTTAGGACAGCAGATTTGGTTTTTTATTAGCGCCTGGCGCAATCTGGATTGGCTGTTGCTGCTATCTGTTGTGGCAGTGACTCTATTTGGTGGATTTACTATCTATAGCACTGAATTACCAGGTAAACATAGCTATAGTTACCAACATTGGATGGTCGGCGTACTAGGGTTGGTGATTATTCTTGTTCTAGGTCGTTGGCGTTATCAACTCTTATTACGCTGGCATTGGCTGATTTATACTCTGACGAATATTTCCCTAATCGCGGTAATGATTACGGGAGTAGCGGCAAAGGGCGCCCAACGCTGGCTTAATATTGCGGGGTTTAATGTGCAGCCTTCAGAATTTGCCAAAATAGCGATGGTGATTACCTTAGCTGCCTTATTGCACAATCGAGACAGCACTAATTTAAAAACAATTATCAGAACTTTGGCAATTACCGCTGTTCCTTGGGGGCTAGTATTTCTTCAACCTGATTTGGGGACTTCTTTGGTTTTTGGCGCGATGGTGATGACCATGCTCTACTGGGCAAATGCGAAAACGGGATGGTTAATTTTGATGGTTTCACCTCTGTTTTCGGCTGTTTTATACCATCTTTATCTTCCTGGCTGGATAATTTGGGTTCTAGTAGTAGCAGGTATCGCTTGGCTGACGCTACCAAGTAAAATTGTTTCTACCCTTAGTGCTTTAGTGATTAACTTGGGTGCAGTAGAGTTGGGTAATGTTTTCTGGAGTCTGCTGAAAGATTATCAGAAAGCTCGACTAATTATGTTTCTTGATCCCGAACAGGATCCTCTAGGAGGAGGATACCATCTGATTCAATCACGAATTGCGATCGGCGCTGGCAAACTGTGGGGACAGGGCTGGTATCAGGGGACTCAAACTCAACTTGACTTTATTCCTGAACAGCATACGGACTTTATCTTTTCAGCAGTGGGAGAAGAGTTTGGCTTTGTCGGCTGCATTATTTTGTTGTCAGCATTTTGGTTGATTTGCATCCGCCTAATTTGGATTGCCAGTACTGCCAAAGATGATTTTGGTTCTCTGCTGGCGATCGGTATTTTGACCATAATTGCTTTTCAGACTGTAGTCAATATTAGTATGACCATTGGGTTAGCCCCAATTACGGGCATTCCCCTTCCCTGGATGAGCTACGGCAGATCTTCGCTATTGTCGAGCTTTATTAGTATTGGCTTGGTAGAGTCGGTAGCCAAATATCGAACTAGCAAAATACGCAGTAGTTAGTATTTTGTGATTGGTGTTTTTGCTTTAGAAGGGATCAATACTGGCTGCCAAATACTCAATCTTTTCGCACTAGCAAAAAAGCACAAAACCACAGTCTAGTAGGCTGCGGTCATGCATGCTAGCAAAAAATAAGTAGTTAAATTTCTCTGTAGAAGCTACTCACCCAAAACCCAAATTTCTCACAGGTCATGGGACTCGATTTTAGTATTTCTCAGCTAGTTGTCATCAAACTGCTCTGAGTCAGCCCCATCGAGCAAAACTATAGTGTCTGAGCCAACTATCCGTACGATTCAATTTTCTCTTTGCCATCGGGCATTGTCGGCACAAATTTCTTCAGTCCAAAATACTGTTGTAAAACATGCCAGACATATAGAGGATTGAGAACAGCATAACGTTGCCAAAGCCTCTTTGGCTCTTGGATGAGGCGGAATAGCCATTCTAACCCGACGTCCTGCATCCACTTTGGTGCTTGAGGTAAGGTTCCTGCATGGAAATCAAAAGCCGCGCCCACGGCTAGAATTGGGATATTGAGCAGGTTGCGGTATTCATAAGCCCAGGTTTCCTGTCGAGGACAGCCCAAACCCAGAAAAACGGCACTGGCACCAGAAGCTCTAATTCTCTCTACTAGCTCCAGTCGCTCCTGGGGATTTAGCCTTCTAAACTTAGACTCTTCCATTCCCGCAATCTTAAATCCAGGATAGAGTCGCCTCAAATTGCGGGCAAATTTCTCTAGAGTTTCTTTCTTGCTTCCGTATAAATAAATACTTAGCCCTGCTTTGGTTAAAGACTCGGCTACTTTCAGAGTTAAGTTTGGACCATAAACGCGATCGGGTAGCCGCTTTTTATAAATCCCTGCCAAAGCCCAGCGTACTGGCTGTCCATCTGGAACCACCATATCAAGACCATTTAACCTTCTAGCATGGGTGCTGTCCAAAAACCCTGTCATTACTCCATGCACAGCCAAAGCACTGACAGAGAATGGTTCTTTGTTTCTTGCTGCTTCAGTAATAGTCGAAACAGCAAAGTCATAGTCAACTGCGTTGACGTTAATCCCTAAAATTGAATATTTTCCTAAATTAATCATTTTTGCTCCATCTCTCTACACCGCTATGGTAAATTTCCGACAATATTTGATTGATGTCGTACTTGAGCGACCAGTCTGGATAGTGAGACTTGAATTTTGCTAAATCGCTAATGTACCAGATATGATCGCCACTACGGTTGTTCTCGGTGTAGGAGTAATCCAGTTTCTTACCTGAAAGTTTTTCAGAAATTTCAATCGCCTCAAGCATCGAACAGTTACTTTCCCTGCCACCGCCTATATTGTAAACTTCCGCGACGCGGGGATTTTTATAAAACTCGTGAAATGCAGCAATTAAATCTGAAGAGTGAATATTATCTCGAACCTGTTTTCCCTTGTAGCCATAGATTGTATAGGGCTTACCAATCGCCGTACACTTGACCAGATATGCTAAAAATCCGTGTAGTTCAGTACCCGAATGATTTGGTCCTGTTAGACAGCCCCCCCTAAAGGAAGCCGTACGAATGCCAAAATAGCGTCCGTATTCCTGTACCAAAACATCTGCTGCCACTTTCGATGCACCAAACAAGGAATGCTTGCATTGATCAATGCTCATGCTTTCGGGTATTCCCCCAGCATATGGATGAGCTGGATCAATTTCCCAGCGCTTCTCCTGCTCTTGGAGAGGCAAGGCATTGGGCAAATCTCCATAAACCTTATTGGTAGATGTAAAAATGAATACTGCATCAGGGCAATATTCACGGGTAGCCTGAAGTAAGTTCAGAGTGCCATTCGCATTTACCGTGAAGTCCGAAAAAGGATCTTGAGCTGCCCAGTCATGAGATGGTTGCGCCGCTGTATGAATAATCAAAGATATATCGCTACCAAAATGTTCAAATATCTCTTTAATCGCCTCATAATCACGGATATCCACTTCCCGATGCTGATAGTTCCCAATCTCCCGTTCCAATCTTTGACGATTCCACTTAGTTGAAGCTTCTTCTCCAAAGAAAAACTTGCGCATGTCATTGTCTATACCGACAATATCCATTCCTAGACTGCTAAAAAATCTGACGGCTTCAGAACCGATCAAACCAGCAGAACCAGTGATAATTGCTACACCCATATTCAACTATATTTTTAACTGCTTATTTACTCTAAATCACTCAACCTCAATCCAAAATCGAATTTTCTGGTAAGTTTTTGGCGAACTATGAGTATTTACTATTAAGTATATTCACGACCAAGTCTTTGTCATAATACATTGATTTTATGAATATGTCGATAGCGAATCAGTGAAATTGCTGACTCCATGAAACAGGAATTGTTGATGTGTATTCTCAGACCGCGAGGGTACTATTTTGATAGTAAATCTTAAAATTGAAAGTAATACTTAGATGAGCAAACAATTTGCCTGAGGCATCAACTTAATCTGCTGTCGCTGTTTGATACAAGTTGATTTTAAATACGGGAATATTGCCTAGCGGTAGAGGATCATGAATTGGACGAGAACCCATCTTTATTTGTCTTGATGTCGGCGATGTTTGGAGGAGATAAAAGTTGTTGCATTGAAGCATAATAAAACAAAGACAGTACAACATCTTAGGACACAAATATCATTTGGCTGCATCAATAAATGTTCCACGCCGATTAAGATCAGCTGGGCATTATTTGTCTAGGTGAGAAGAGAAGGTTACTAGAGCGATCGCGAAATTAGGGTTACTATCTTGCTATAAATGCTGCTGAGCTTAGTTTTTCTATCATGATCAGAAATTATGAGTCAAAATTGCGAGAAAACGGGGAATTTAGCCCCTAGTCCGTTCAAAAAGTTAAGAACCTTACCAGAGTAAGTTAGCCTGTTAATTTATTTTGGCTAAGATATTTCATATCCAATCAACAAAATGGGAAAAGCTGTGTTCTGGGTTGGGTTGTATATAGTTAAAAAACATAACTATTAAGAGCTAAAAACTAATGTCAGAATGAGCAAATAGTCATATTTTGAATCATGCTACTTTATCAAAAAAATATATTGCTGTTACTAAAATAATAATTACGATAAATTTTTGTTTGAGAAATAAATAACTGAGTAACAAGACTATTTATTTGAAGATAGCTCAACTAAAGCAGCTGCCACTCGCCTCACTTCTTTTTTTGCTGATAAATAATTTTGACTGTAAATAATCAGTCATTTGGCTGAAGATAATTGCTTTTTTATCTGTTTATTAGCCACCACGAAATATGTGCCCAACAATTTGAGTGGCTGCCTCTCCAAAATATAAGCAATAATCGAGCCGCGACCGTCCAACAAAAAACAGGCTGATCTAGACTGATGCTATATATTGACTAAAGGGAGATGTATTGTGCTAAACAGCTATATTGGTTAACCCGAGGATAAATCAGAACAAAAACTTAAGGCTGAACCTAGTATTTCTATTTTGAAGTTTGGCTTAATCTTGGGCAGAGATAGTAAAAAGCTGTAGGCAATCGTTAGCATCAGACACGATGAATTGTTCGGTATTCTTGATATTCACTGCCAAAACTGCCCGTGATCATTCCTGCACCTAAGCAGGATGTCTGAATTCCGCGCACAAATACGGCCTTGCGACCAAAAGATAAGGCAGCAGTCAAGATGCCCTCGACAAAACGGAAGATACCCTTTGCTAATCTTTGAATTCTGGTACCCAAAGTCCGATTCTGAACTAGTTCGCAGAAAGCAAAACCATTGCCACGCCGATATGCTCTCTGCCACAGCCACCTGTAGTTGGTGCGACTGGCAGGAAGCCATTCTGTGACTAAAGCATGGTCTGCCCAAACAGCCTTGTATCCCTTTTCATAAACCTGCATGAACAGGTGGGTATCGTCAGCACCGTTAGAACGAAACTGTTCGTCAAATCGAATATGTTGAAACAGCTCTGCTTTAGCAAAAAGATTGCTGGTATAGACATATCCATAGTGGCGATACAGATCATGCCCGTTGACCAAATTACCACTGCCAAAAAAACCCAACAGCCAATCTGCGGGACGTTCGACAAAATGAGGCTCGACTGGTCCAGTCAAAATATCAGCAGAGAACTCTTTTTGTGCTGCCATCAATTCATCTAGCCAATTTTCAGCCGGCACTTCATCATCATCCATGATAGCGATAAAATCTACCTCGTTTTTCACCATATCGACAGAATGATTCCGCGCAAAGGGAATTCCTCTTTGCTTTTCAATATCATACTCTAGCTGCATATCATGCTGGGCGATAAACTCATCGCAAACACTGCGAGCAGAACCCTCTGCATCATTATCGACAATCGCCAGCTTGATCTCTGGGGGTGGATTCTTGGTAAATTTCTGTTTTGACATTCCTGCCAACAACCTTTTTAGTCCATCAGGTCGGAAACAGGTGATTACGCAGACAGCAATTTTGGTTGGAGTGGCATTTTCAGTTTTTTCGGTTTCGTTTTCTACGAGTCTCATGTTCATTCTGCTAATTAAGGCGCAAATGCAATAATGCCGATCACGAATATGAAGCAAATTCCAGATTGGCTATATTGATAACCAAGCAGCAATAATAACATCGCTTTTGCTTTTAAGCTTTATTTATAGATTTACTTATATTTAACTTTGGTTATGAATTGGTTAAAATCCCGTAATAAGTTTCCTACCTTACCTTGCAATTAATTTGTCTCGTATCCATAGTTTAAATTGAACTGCCATAATCAATTAGTCACAACAATCTTCTGCAGAGAGCAATTCATTACTTCTGAGAACAAAACAAATGTGCTAAGTCGAAGATACTCAATCTAAAAGATAGAATCAGAGAAGCTTAATCAGCTAGCTAATCAAATCTAGAGATCTAAGGGTAGTTAGTTAGCGTTAAGAGTCTAAACTTAATTGTGAGAAAAGATTCGGGCTATTTAGCTTCAACTTATCTCATTTATATATTTAAACTATAATATATAATCTGGTTTTTTCAGTCAAAAAGATCATCTATTATCTTCTGAGCAATCGATGATAATCAACCTTAAACCATAGTATTTAATTTAAAATCTTGCTCAGCCAAAACTACCGCAAGCGGAAATTATAAATTTCTTTGATGTCTGATTGAGCGCCAGCTACCTGTAGGTTTGCTCCAGACCAAATTTTGGGTAACTCCCCAATTTCTGTGACTCGATTTAAAGACTTGATGCAGATTGCGCTTCTCACCCAAATAAAGATCTTGCTTGAACCAGGGGATAAAGAAATGAGAAGCAACTGTGAAGCAATTAAAAAAATCTTATGAAGCGCTGAGATAATTTATATTATCTAATAGCATTCACTTTACTATTTATCTTAGTATCTACTAATAGTTGTTAAAATCCATGAAAATTTTGCTATCAGCCTATGCCTGTAAACCTAATCACGGTTCAGAGGAGGGATATGGTTGGAACTGGGCAAAGAGCCTCGCTGCTATGGAGCATGAGGTTTGGGTTTTAACTCGTGATGAATGTCAAGGATTCATTGACGCACAAATTAAAATAGAGCCTATTCCTAATCTGCATTTTGTCTATTTGAAGCATCCTCAGCAGCTGGTAGACAAAATTATTGCTCGTACTAAGTTCAACTGGCAGTTTACTTATTTTCGCTGGCAGCACCGAGCTTTGACTCTAGCCAGAAAACTGGATCGAGAATTTGACTTTGATCTGATCCATCATGTGACTTGGGGTAGCGTCACGGCGGGTTCACGTCTCTGGGAGCTAGATAAGCCCTTTGTTTTTGGTCCTGTAGGTGGAGGACAAACTGCCCCACCCGCACTTAAAAAGTATTTTCTCGACCAGTGGAGAAATGAAGCGTTGCGATCGCTTTTATTTAATAGATTTGCTCAATTTAACTGGTTTTTTCGCCAAACTGTCAGGCAAGCCGATTTAGTCCTAGCAACGAATATCGATACTTACGAATTGGTCAAGCGTGCGGGGGGTCATCGCGTCGAGCTGTTTTTTGATCCTGGTTTACCAGAAGATTATTTTCCGAAGGAGCTACCCGTGAGAAAGGTAGAGCCAGAGCTAAAGCTATTGTGGGTTGGTAGTTTGATTCCCCGCAAGGGTTTACTCCTGACTCTAGAGGCACTGTCTCGGGTAAGTTCTGAGATCCCGCTGAAGCTAACCATTGTCGGCAGTGGTTCTCAAAGCCAAGCTCTACCCCAGTGGATTAAAGAATTTGGTTTGGAAAAAGTAGTTGAATGTCCTGGTCGGCTGCCGTGGTTGGAGGTGAAACAACTCTATCTGGAAAGTGATGCTTTGTTTTTTACCAGCCTGAGAGACTCTTGCCCAACCCAGTTTTTGGAAGCAATGTCTTATGGTTTACCAATAGTTACCCTAAATTTGCATGGTGCGCGGAAGTTTATCCCAGAAGATGCGGGGATCAAGGTCGAGGTGACGACGGCAGAACAAACTGTTGCGGCTTTGGCGCAGGCAATCGAACATCTTTACACTCATCCTCAAGAACGAGCTACCATGGGAAAAATCGGCTATGAATTTGCGCAAACGCAAACCTGGTCAAACAAAACTCGCCGAGTAACCGAAAACTACCACCAATTGCTCAAGCAGCAGGTAAATCAGCAAATGTAAGTCAGCTAATTTAGACTGGCAAAGTTTAGCAGAGTGCTTTCGATGATGAACAAATTAACCAGAAGACAGCTGTTATTATACTCAGCTTTTGGCTTTTCGGCGATCGCTAGTGTGGCAGCGGCAAGATACAGGTACACAGATCGACCTCAGCAATTTGCCGCTTTAGAAATAGACCAGCTAGAGCGACTGCGCCAGAGTGACCTGAGCTTAAAAGAAAAAGCCCAGGAGAAAGGTATTGTCTACGGAACATTTCCTGAAGCTACTGATGAGCAGGCAGCGCAAGATTTGCAGTTTCAATCATACT
Source organism: Cyanobacteria bacterium J06648_1 (assembly GCA_039817275.1). Taxonomy (GTDB): domain Bacteria; phylum Cyanobacteriota; class Cyanobacteriia; order Cyanobacteriales; family Xenococcaceae; genus Waterburya. The sequence goes on from JBCBWB010000058.1 coordinate 17,064, forward strand.
TGGTTAGGGAGTGTCAGCTACTGGCGGCGGGGGATGTTTGGGGTGTGTTTTATCCCGATAGTTTAGAGAGTCCCTACTGGCAAAATATTGATTACTTTCGGCAATTTGCCTTCGACCATCAGCTTCTGTTTAAACTTGATGCGGCAGTGTGGCATGAATTTCTCCCTATTTGGCTGATGGAAAAATTTAAGGATCGCCAAACCACCTCAACCGAGATTGCCCATATTTTACGCACCATGGTACAGGGAGTCGGACAAAGATATGGAGCTGAAGCCTATGCCTGGAGTGTGGTTAATGAGGCTATTAACCCTGATGACGGTAGAGATGATGGATTTCGTGATACGCAAGTCAGTGATGCGATGAAGGGAGGCAACTATCCTAGCTGGCTGCATTTTTTGGGTACGGACTTTGTCGAGCTAGCTTTTGAGGCGGCGGCAGAGGTCGCACCCCAGACGACCCTAATTTACAATGATTTTGGTCTGGAGTACGATAATCCCCGAGATGAGAAAAGAAGACTGGCGTTATTAAAAATGCTAGAGCGTCTCAAAGCCAAAGGAACACCGCTTCATGCCTTAGGGATTCAGGGTCATTTAAATGCTAGTTTGAACCAGCAGTTTAATGCCACAAAATATCGTCAGTTTCTCCGTGATGTCGCCGATCTGGGTCTTAAGATTCAGGTGACAGAATTAGATGTGGCGGATAACTGGCTGCCTACAGGTCTCGATCTTGCCGCTAGAGATCGTCTAGTTGCCGAGGCATACTATGATTTTCTCTCGGTTGCTCTCGATGAACCAGCAGTCGATACCGTTGTCACCTGGGGATTGAGCGATCGCTATACCTGGCTGTCGTGGTTTGCCCCCCGTGAAGATGGTTCTTCCGTCAGACCTCTGCCTTTCGACGCTCAATTTAATCGTAAATTAGCCTGGAGTGCGATCGCCAAAGCGTTTGCCGATGCTCCTCAACGTTGAAGTAAAATTATTTTACGGCTCGGGAACTAGCAACAAACTGGAGCAGCCGCGAAATCTCCTGTTCTAAGGATCTGTTCCACTGCTGACGATAGCCAGCTAGATCTAGTTCTTGCACTGACAGGCTACGAACGGCTTGGGCAATCTCAGTGGCGCTGTTTTCGACCAGGACTGCCCATTCTCCAAACAGTTTTTCAGTTAGGGAAGTTCGGCTAATTATTAGCTGAGTGTCAGAAGATAGGGCTTCACAAGCACCGCTCGGCTGAGTGGCATCACTAGTAGTGAGGACTAAAGCACAAAGACTGGAGCAGAGTACCTGATGATAGTCGGGAGTCGCCAAAAATCCAGTTAGCTTGACGTTTTTGAGCTGTTGGAGACTAGCGGCGGTGGCAGCATCGAGTTTATTGGGGTCGGCAGTAATTACAAAATCATATTCCGTTAACTGCTGCATTGTTTTGATCAACAGCTCTACTGGCTCATCCCAAGGATCGAAAGAGGCAATTACGAGGATCTGTTTTGCCCAGCGCGGTTGAGGCTGGGGTGGCACAATTGCCTGGATCGGGTCGGAAATAGTAAATAGCGGTGCATCAGGATACATTCCTCGAACAAGCTGATACATCTCAACATTATGGACAATTATGCCCAGAGCTTTACTGAGGATAGTTTGGGAAAGCGGGAGTGTTTGCCACATTTTCACCTGAAATAAGGGATTATGAGCATCAATAAGATAGGGAGTTCTAGTTAGTAATGCGGGTAAGGCACTAAAGGTAGGCGGACATTGAGCGATCGCAAAATCAGGTTTCTTCGACCAAATATCTTTGATATTAACCAGTAATTTAAACAGATAGTCTAGTGGTCTTAGGTACTTGCTGCGGAACAGATGCGGCAAAAACTTTAGTTCGCAGTGCAGCAAGGATGCCAGTACTTCAGGTCTTCGCTGATATTTTTTCCAGACGACGAATAAACCACTGAGTTTAGGTTGAGACATTTGCTTGGGTTAAATTTAAGATTATTGAGACTGGGATTGAGACTGATATTTGAGAATTAAAAATTGAGGTGACAACACTATTTAACCTCAATTTTTGACGGTCTAGCTCAAGATTAAGCCACCTTGCGCGAGTACTGATAGACAGCACCCCAGAGAAGCACCATCAGCAGAAATTCGGAGGCGATCGTTGCCCAGATAGCTCCCTGCCAGCTATACAGAGGAATTAGCCATAAGTTGAGCAGAGCATTGACAATTGCGACTATTACCTGGGATCCACTCCTGACGCTTTGCAAATCTGCTCCTGTCAAAGTGTCAGCCGCAAAAAGGTGCATGGTCTTGAAGAAAATAATCGGCGATAACCAAACTAGAGCAGTTGCCGAGTCTGCATACTCAGAGCCTAAAAGCAAAGGGATGATTGGTGCAAATACTGCCAAACCAATAATGGCGCAGACAGAATAGCCTAGGGATATGGGCAGCAATTTTTTGCACAGCTCAAAGCTACCCTTAATGCCAGACATTCCCTGCTGAAAGAAGTTTCTAAATGAAGCCATCGCCAAGGACATGATGGGCGTAAAGGAAACGTTGAGGATATGATAAGCCGCGCCATAGATCCCTGCTGATGCGAGGGTGGATAACTTAGCCAGCATGGACTTATCGAGATCGGTGTAAACACTCTGAGCCGAAATTCCGATCGCAAAGGAAAAACCCAGACGCAGATTCTGCTTTACCTGGGGCAAGTTAAATTTGGGATAATCGACCTGTTTGATCAGCATGTAGGTTGAGATTACAGCGGCACAAAAAGTAGCAAAACAATATAGTGCCGTCCAAGCGACGATAGTTGGTCGCTCGAAAAGAGTAATCAAGACCAGCACCGCAAAAAACCGATTTAAGGAGACGATGAAAATAGTCCTAGCGGTATAGTTTAGCAGCCCAATGCCGACAAAACTGTCCCGAACCAAATCGTTCAGGCGGAGAAAGATGAGATTAGCCAGGGCTACGGCAAAGACAGAATAGATTGAAATACCAGGAATGGTCAGAAAATTATAAAAGATCAGAATGAGACTAATCAATACCGAACCAAAAATCAGGGTTTTGAGGATTCCTGTTCCCCAAGATTCTCTAAATGCTTGTCGCCGACGAGAAACTTTCTGAATAATAATTTTTTCGCTACCCCAGGTAGCAAAAGGCATGAAAATGGCTACTGTAGCGATAATGCCAATGTATGCACCATATCTGTCGGGAGAAAAAGTACGCGCCAGAATAACAAAGTAAATTCCTTGGATAATTAGCTGTAAGATAAAAGACTTAAACAGAGCAAAAGAATTTTTTAAACGCTCGCTACTAATTAATTGCTTGAATTTCGATCCAGATTTCTGTTTAGACATTAATTAACTTATAGACTTGGCTTTGGTGTTAGTATTAATCGAGTAAATTGCTGTTAAAGACAAAATCCAAAGCATACCCTGGCTGAGAAAAGAGACTTCCGTTAGGTTAAAGAAAATAGTGTAAAGCAACAGTAAGAAAATCCAGAGCATCCGCAGTTCTTTGGACAATAAATATTTAAATAGAGCATTAAAAACGCAGCCAAAGTAGCCGATGCTAAAGATGGTTAGTCCAATCAAGCCAACGTCTAGCCAAAGTCGGATAAAGCCATTATGTGCATGGGGGGGAACCCAATCATGAACCTTCCAAATTATATCCGTTTCTCGGTGTGAACCAGAAAAGAAACTACCATAACCATGACCGAGCCAGGGTTTCTGCTCGATAAAGCCCCACAAAGATTCCCACAGGGGCGTTCTGCCCGTCAGGGTAATATCGCGATCGTAAAGACTGAGAAGGGTATCGAAACTAATCAAAATTAGAAAGAGAATGGCGACAACGGAGATGAGAAATAAGAGGATGAGAAATACTCTCTGCTTCGATTTAAACGACAGCAGCTTTAGTCCCTGAGCCGTAGAAAAAATAAAGATAACGCTGACTAGAGATGTGACTGATTGACCAAACAGAATCAAAACAACTGACAACAAGCAGCAGATCTTTAAAAATAGCCGATACTTTTGGGCAGAAATTGACAAAAAATAGAAGGTGAGAAAACTCATAAACATACTCTGTCCCAAACCATTTTTGTGGGGATAAATCCCTCGCCAAGAGCCGCTGGGCATAATGCCATAGGCGGGAATAGCGATCGCAAACAAAAAGCTGGTAAAAAGCCCAATGCCAAAGCTCCAGCCCAGTATTTTAAGCTGTTCTTCAAAGGTAAATCTCGATGCTAGGTAGAGAGCAAAGCCGCTGGAACCAATTAAGGCGATCGCTTTTCGCAAAGAGTCATCTGGTACGGACGACCAGGAAACTGAAAATACTGCCAATCCAGTCAAGACTAGCAGCCATTTGTTGGTATTTAAATAAGCTAGGGTTCTAGGCAAACGAAATCCTAGCAAGGCAAAAGTAATAATATAAATCAGGAGTGTTGCGTAGCGCAGAACAGCACTATCAATATCGCCCTCATCGCCCCCAATTGCCCCGCCCAAAACAACAGTATAAAAGCCCTGAGAGAATAGCAGCAGCGATGCCACTGCAAAAGCATTTTCCCAAGGGCGAAGTGATAATTTCATTTTTGATTAATTAATATAAAAGTAAGTCTGCTTCTCCAGCTACCAAGAAACACAAGCTTAATCAAAATAGGTCGTCTTGATCGCCAATAGTAAGATTGAAATAGTCAATCAGCATTTGTTTCATCAAAAGCCAGTTCGCTAATGTTTTACTAGGTCAACGAACTGACAGTCTGGCTAAAGTAATAAATTGAATTAGCTGTTCTCGACCGACAAAAAACTGCGGTCTATCGGCGATCAATTAAATTTAATCAGCCACTTATTTTATTACTCCTATTTCTGTTGAGCATAGTAGTAGCTGCTGTAGTGATAGGGTTCGCGTTTCATATCAGCCCCATTGACAATCACGCCCAAAACTTTTTGTCCCGTGTTGTCCAACATTTTCTTGGCGGCTGTGGCGCTACCATAGTCAGCAACCCCTGGACGAACCACAAACAAGAAGCCATCAATAACTTTGCCAATAATTTTGGTATCGGCAATGCCAATAATCGGTGGGGTATCAAAGATTACCTGGTCGTACGCGGCTGACACCTCAGCCAGAAAATCACGGAAGTTTTCTGAATCCAACAGAGCAATCGGGTTGTTGGGAATTGAACCCGCAGTTAGAACATCTAAGTTAGGCATAACGTTTTGCACGGCATCAGACCAAAGAATATCCTCCTGCAACACTTCACTCAGACCAGTTGTATTCGGTTTTTCCCAGATACGATGCTGGGTCGGACGGCGCATGTCTGCATCGATCAAGAGGATTCTCTGACCGCACTGCGATCGCGCTACCGCTAAGTTTGCCGAGACTGATGACTTGCCCTCTTGAGGCACAGAGCTAGTAACCGCAATTACTTTTTTTCTGGCGTCTGTATCGAGCAGATTGAGATTGACCTGAATATTCTGGTAGGCTTCTTTGAGAGGCATCATCGATACTTCCCCAACCACCTGTTCGGGTAAATTGCCGCTGACTGCACCAGCCAGCTTTAGCTGTTCGCCAGCTCCATTGAGATTGAGATCAGGCACGACTCCATGAAGCGGATAGGCAAACATGCTTTCTACTTCTTGCGTATTTTTGATCGTATTGTCTTTAAGGTCTAGCAGAAAAGCTAGAGCCGTGCCGAATAGTAAGCCCATCATCGCTCCTGCGGCGACAATAATTTTACCGTCGGTATTAACTGGGTCTTCCGCCAAGGCAGCATCGGAGATGATACGGACTTTATCCACCTCATATTCTTTACGTAGACCAATCGTATTTCTTTGAGTCTCTAAATTCTCCAGTTCCGCTGTAACCGTTTTCAGCTTCCGCTCTAACTGTCTTTGCTGTTCTTGCAGCTGGGGCGAAATGTTGGTCCTCTTCTGATATTGGGCATAGGATTTCTTGAGGGAGACTAACCGTTGTTCTAAACCTTCTTTTTGCAGTCCTAAGTCAGCAAAAGCATCCATTTGCCCTAGTTCCCGCTGTTCGAGACTACCCAAGCGCAAAATATTGAATTTCTTGGCTAATTGCTTCTGCTGGGGATTGAGACTACTGGCAATTTCTCGTCTCAAGAGAGCATCCAAATCTGCCTGCTGTTCTTTGAGGCTAATAATTTGCGGCGCGTTGTCCGATAAAATATTGCTTTCTTGAGCTAATTGGAGCTTTACCTGCTGAAGCTTATTCAAAGTTTGCTGGACACTTGCCGACTGGCTTAGGGAGCTAACCGCCGCGGCTTCCTGCCAGCTCAAGCCCAATTGAGCTTCTAACCTGTTGTAGCGAGCATTGACATCTCTGAGGTCGGCACTCACCTGATTGATCTGATTTTCTATTTGGGCGATGGAATCAATATCTGCCGTTACCTGACCTTCTAGGTCAGAAATTCCGTTGCGGTTTTTAAAGTTACGCAGTTCTGCTTCGGCATCTTCTACGGCAATTTCTAATCTTGGTAGCTGACGCTCGATAAAGTCAGCATCTTTAAGATCTTTTTCGGTATTAAAGATCGCATCTCCAGCGGCATAAAGCTCTACAGCTCGCTTGACGAAGGAAATAGCGATATCTGGGTCGGGGTCTTCATAGGATATCTGCAAGATATCGGTGCCAATGACTGGCTGAACGTTCAAAGCCTTGCTGGCGTGTTTGTAGGTTAGAGGTTGTCCCTGATCAGATTTTAGGTCGAGATCTTCGATTACCCTCTCGACAATAGTTCTCGAACCCAAAATTTCAGCTTCTGTATCCAGGGGATCTTTATCTAAAACAGTTTTTTTTACTTCTGGTTTACCGTCATCAATACCCACCGCACTAGAGGTCTGCTCTGGGGTAATTTTTAGTCTGGCTTCAGCCTGGTAAACATCTTTTGAGGCTAGGGCAGCAACTAAAGAAAGAGCAACAATTCCCGCAAAGGTGGCGCTGGCAGGAATCCAGTGTCGTCTAACGACCTGCCAATAGCGATTAAAGTCTATATGCTCTTCTAGGGGTAAATTAGAATCCATAAATCTTGATTGATTAACTTACTGTATTAATTTATTTAAGTGAAAATAGGAGAAAAACTCGTTCTATCAAGCTCGCCTTCTCCAAGTGGCTAATATGCACCCTTTGCTAAAAAGACAACCTGAACCGTCTGCAACAAAATCTTAAAATCTAGAGCCAATGACCAATTTTCGATATATTCAAAATCCAAATCGAATACTCCATCAGAACCAGTGTCGGAACGTCCGCTAACCTGCCATAAACCCGTAATTCCAGGCAATACTTCTTGACGGAAAAAATGATCTTGAGAAAACTTCGCTACATCTCTCACTGGTAGAGGTCTAGGTCCTACCAGGCTCATTTCGCCCCGCAACACATTTAGCAGTTGGGGTAGCTCATCGAGACTATAACGACGCAAATACTTGCCAATCCGCGTAATTCGGGGATCGTCTTTGATTTTAAATAAAATGCCGCCCTGAACCTCATTTTGCTCTTCCAGCTTCTGTTGCAGTTCGCTGGCATTTTCGACCATAGTGCGAAACTTGCAGATCTTAAAATGATTACCCTTGAGACCGACTCTGGTCTGCCGATAGAGGATTGAGCCTGGAGAATCGAGCTTAATCAGCATGGCAATTACCAGTAGGGGTAAGCCAATGACCGCAAGCAACAGCGAAGATACTACAACATCAAAGACTCGCTTGCTAAAAAAATCGATGCCAACGATCGCCGATTGTGCGAATCTAATTGTCGGTACACCGATAATGGTGGCAATTTCTGCCTGTCTTTCGGGTAATTTGATGTTGATGGGCAAAATACGCCAGTTAACGCCAATGGTGCGCAGTTTCCAATAAAGACTTGCTGCTCCTTTAACTGCTTCCCAAGAGCAGATAAATACCTCATCTAGTTCCTTATAGTTAATTTGGTCTAAGGCTAAATAGAGAGCTTCATCATCTTCAAACTGAGAAAGGTCTAGCTGTCCCGCAATTAGATATACTTCGCTGCTCTCTAGCAAGTGACGAGAACTCTCTAGCTCTTGAGGGTTGCCGATTAATAATATTTTTTGTCTTAAAGGGTAGTACTTTTGACGCACGTAGGACCAAATCCAGTTTAAAGTCACACGCTGCAAAGTCACCAAGAAAACCGTCAGCATCCCAGCGATCGCCAGTTGGTAGATTATTTGCGATTCATAAAATCTCAGAATAATTGGTACTACTGCTATATGTGCTAAAAAAACAGCTTTAATTGGGTTGGAAAGATTACGGCTTTTGTCTCCCTTACGATATAAATCGTAGGCAGAAAAGAGAAAAACCATGAAGCTCAAGACAGTTAAAAATAAGCTGAACATCTCTGGATTCTGGCTCATAAAACCGAAATCAAACTGCTGCCAGCCCTGATTAAAAGCAACTAGCCAGCCCAACCATAAGGCAAAACTATCCAGCACAAACAAAATAACTATTTTTAATCTGTAGGAAAGCTCTTTTTCCGCTAACTTTAAATTTCCAGGAGAACGAAGATCTCTATTCTCGGCAATTTCGTCAGCTAAATAACCTTTTTTATCTACCGCGTAGTCTGGAGTACTAGAGAATTTGTCTAACATAACTTGCTTTTTGAATTAGTCTTAAAGTTCTGAATCAGATCGATAAAGTAAGAGCAGTACGAACTATTACTTGGACTACGTCGTAAAAATACTTAAGTGTTCCGCTAGCGATTTAACAGCAGCTTTTTCTAAGATAATCAAACTTCAAAAAATATTAATAATGTGTCTATACAATATTAGCTAAGTATATCCATTTAAGAGAAAATACTTAGCCATAGATTAATGTATAACCTACGGTTCAGCGCACTGTCAATGGCTTCACTCAAATGAGCTAAACACTTTACGCTAACTTCATTTAGTAAGCAGAAAAAGGTGAAGAACTCTAGTAGGAAATACTTAACTAGAATATGTCTTTTCGACGCAATATAATCAGAGCGATGGCACTGTAGATGAGAGTATGAAGCAGCAAAATTCCCCAATTAAGACCCAAATTTGCCCAGGTGGCTTCATAGACGGCAGAGGGTTGAAAGATTTCGTTTAACATCTCTGAAGTCAAAAGTTGACTTTGTTCGGGAGCCATAGCATTAACGTTGGCAAGAGACCCGTAAGCCCCAATTGACCAGCGACTGAGCATGATCCAAGATAATTTGCTCGACCACCCTTCAAGATTAAACAACACTCCCGAAAAGATGATTTGGGGAATCATTACCAGAGGCAAGATGCCGTTGCCTTCGTTTTCAGTTTTGACTAGTGCCGATAGCATCAAGCTCAAGCTAGTACTAGCCAATAAAGTCAGAAAAGTAGTGACAGCAAAGCCGATAGACCAAGGAATTAACTCTGACTCGGGTGCTTTAAACACCAGCAAGACGACGGCAGCAATGAGCAGGGTTTGAACCAAAGCTAGACCGCCGCGAATAATTAACTTAGAAGTTAAATAGGGCAGTAATCCTAGATTAAGCAGTCGCTCGCGAAAGTAAATTGCTCCCTCTTTGACGATTTCGCGAATGGCGTTGGATAAGCCAATCCAAATAGCGATACAGCTAAAGATAAACAGCAAACGTAGGGCAAGGGAGCCTTGGGTAATACTGGGACTATCAACCACACTAAGAGGCTGCTCATTTCTCAGGGGAAAGCCAGTTAAAGCGATCGTAATGGGTCCAGCTAAGAGGGTCAGGATCAAGCTGGTGGTGTCACGACTGACCAATTTCCAGTAGCGTTGGCACAGCAACAAAAGCTGCGCCCCAAGAGAAATTCCTGTTTTCGCCGCATTCGACTTCGCCGCCTGTTGATTTTCTTTCCCTGGACTTAGAGAGTTTTGAATATAGGACTTGTATTCGGGGGAACTAGCGTAGGTTTGCGCCCAGTAGCTAACCCGTTCGGCGATCGCAGCTTTGTTTTTACCCTTGTTTAGTTCGATATAGATATCGGCAAAATCGCCAAAATGCTCATCTTCAAACTTGCCGCCATGGCGCTGGAAAAAAGGTAGAGCCTCTTCGGGAGGCCCGTAATAGCAGAGATTGCCCCCCAGTCCCATAAAGGCAATGCGATCACAAATGCCAATATTATCTGTGGCATGAGTCACCAGGGCGATCGTCCGTCCGCGATCCGCCTGCTCCCGCAGAAGCTGCATCATTTCCTTATCTAGACCAGGATCTAGCCCTGATGTTGGTTCGTCTAGGAAAAATAGTTTGGGATCTGCCAGCAGCTCTACCCCAATACTGACTCGCTTGCGCTGACCACCGCTGAGACGGGACACGAGGGTATTTCTGACGTGGGAAAGCTTAATCTGCTCTAGGGTATTGCTGATCGTCTCGCTGATGTTGGTGTCAGGCGGCAGCCGTAGCTGACAGGCACAGCGCAAAACTTCTTCTACCGTTAGGTCGCGGTGTATGATGTCGTCCTGGGGTACATAGCCGACCTGGGAACGATAGACAGGCCAGTTTTTACGCAGGTTGTCACCATTGAGATAAACATTCCCCGAAGAAATAGAGGCAATCCCCAATAGCGCCTTCATCAAAGTGGATTTTCCCGCGCCACTGCCGCCGACGAAGGCTACCAACTGTCCTGGTTCCAAAACCAAATAAACATTATTGAGGATGGTAAAGGTAGCCCCCTTTTTGTCCTGCACCTGAAAATTTAGCTGGTGGGCATCCAGACGTATTTGATTGGTAGCGTTGGTTAGCTCTAAAGACTCTCCTGTAAACAGCAAGACGTAGGGTCCAATTTGAATCGTATCCCCCTTCTGGAGCTGGTATGACTTTTCTAGGCGATCGCCGTTGACAAAAGTACCGTTACTGCTGCG
>JBCBWB010000059.1:0-27735 GCA_039817275.1 Cyanobacteria bacterium J06648_1
GATTAGTGAATATAACTTGGACAGCTATGAATTGCTGGCTGATACTAGTAGCGATTTCTAGTGGACAAAGCTCTATTTAGCAACAATTAAAATTAGGGTGGATTAGTTATCTGCCCTTTGATTTTTACGAGCTTTATCTAACAATGTCTCGAACAATAAAAACTAGAAATCATAATTTAAAAGATAAGATATTCGCAAAATACGCAACACATGAATGATAAAGAAATTAAAGATAAAGCATGGCAAGATTAGTAAAAAAAGATGTCGCTGTCGCTGCTTTCCCTTCTTGGTCGGCATTCCCTGGCATCTGGCGCCGATTCGTGGTTTGAACGCTTCGCCAACCTCAGCCGAACAAAATGTCGTTACAATCTGGCTTTTGCTACTTCTATATTTTCCTGGCAAAGAGCAGAAATACCTTTAGCTTTCATGTCTATATTTTCATTATCAAAAGCTTTCGTATGGCATTGTTTGCGATTGTCATTGGTATTACCAAGGGATTTATAATCTATTGTCAAAATATCATTTAAAAATGATCGCTATAGGGTTAAATATAATTTAAGCTAGAGTCGATCGCAATAATCTAGTTCTGAAAAAGTGATTTTATAGCTAGTTCCCTGAGTGAAATCAAGCTCTATTTCTCCCTCTATCTGCCTCGTCAAAATCCGCACCAGTTTTAAGCCTAAAGAATTAGAATTATTAAAATCAAAGTCTGGAGGAACCCCCACACCATCATCCTTAATGATCAAAACAATTTCGGCATTGTTTGTGCGGGATAAATTAATCCAAATATTGCCTTGGCGCCGCTCAACAAAAGCGTGTTCCAAGGCATTAGTTACCAGTTCGTTAATGATTAATCCAAAGGAATGGGCAGTCTCTATATTAAGGTTAATGCTCTCTGTATTAATATTAAGAGCAATTTCTTTTTCGCTGTTAGAGTGAGAATCAGATATTTTTGATAATAAAGCCTTGATATAAACGTTTAGATCGATCTCTTTGAGATTGTCAGAACGATAAAGCTGCTCGTGAACTAATGCCATAGAATGAATCCGATCTTGGCTATTTCTCAGCATCTTAACTATCTCGGGATCTGCAATATAGTTTGTTTGCAACTCCAAGATACTAGAAACTACTAATAAATTATTTTTGACACGATGATAAATTTCTTTGAGGAGTATTTCTTTCTCACTTAGAGAATTTTTTAATTTTGCTTCTGCCTGTTGCCTTTCAGTTACCTCCTGCTGTAATTGCTTGTTGCTTTGTGCTAGCAAAACCGTGCGTTTTTCCACTATGGCTTCTAAATTTTCGTTTAGCTTTTTAAGAGCATTTTGGGCAGTAATGCGATCGCCTACCTCCTGTTCCAATCTATGATTGATTTGGCTCAATCTCTTTTGAACAATTTTTCTTTGCTCGATCTCCGCCGTCAAAATTTCGTTTTGTCTGGCTTGGTTACTGTTCATGTGGCGCAGCTGCAAATGCAGCTTGATTCTGGCTAGAACTTCCTCTGGCTGGATTGGTTTAGTTACATAATCTACTGCCCCCACTTCAAATCCCTTGATTTTGTCTTCAGTACTAGATAATGCAGTCATAAAAATGACAGGAATATCTTTGGTTACTGATTCATCCTTAAGCCGAATACAGGTTTCATATCCATCGATACCTGGCATCAAAACGTCTAATAAAATAATACCTGGCTTGGCATATTTGGCTCTTTTCAAACTGCTCTCACCATCTTGGGACACGAGGACGCTTAATCCCGAGTCTTCTAAATAATCGACTATTACTGATAAATTAGTGGGATTATCATCAACAATTAAAATATTATGATCCTTGAGATTGAATTTTGAACTAAGGCCAAAGTCAGTATTGAAGTTCATTGCTTATGTTTTAGTATTTTCAATAAATGTGTAGTTTTTTTCTGGAATTACGAATATGGATAAAAATAATATTGCTGCTCTATCTACCTTAATAAGATGAAAATAAACATAAAAATTTGTGCGTACACAAGAACCTTATTGTTCATCTATATTCTTCGATTAAATTAATAATTGCTTTTTCTTGAAAGCTATTGGCCAAATCTTTTAATTGATTGGCTAAAGGTATATATTGTGAATCCAACTCCCCGAGATATACAGCCCGTTCACGAATCTTTTTCATGCTGCCTAACATGGCTAATTCGTAGAGAATTTCTATCTCTTCTGGTGGTAGTGAAATCAAGTCTGGAATATAGTTTCCCGAGCGATTGAAGAGATTAGTGATATCGGATTCTGCTAATTCATAAATCCACTCTAGCTGTAAATAATGTTGTAAGGCTGCGAATAGTTTCTTTTCTTCTACAGGCTTAGAGATAAAAGAGTCAAATCCTAATAATTGGCTTTTTTGACCGTCTAATTCTAGTACGCTAGCAGAGACGGCAATAATGACCGTACTATTCAAACTGGGTATCTGACGAATTTCTCTTACTGCTTCAAAACCAGTTTTAACCGACATGATCAAGTCTGTCAGTATACAGTCTGGTTCTAGTTGCTGAGCTAAGTCAATGGCTGCTTGACCGTTGTTTGCTAGGCTAATCTTGAACCCTAAAGGTTCGAGAATATCTTTGAGAATCAGGCAATTTTCTGGTTTATCGTCCACCGCTAAAATATGCTTTCTTTGACCTTGGTAGCCGGTAATTATGCCCTGCTGCTGACTTTCCTGCTTAGTGATCTGAGTTGTCACCACAGGCAAACTAATCTCAAACGAAAAAGTCGAACCTTTGCCAAATTGGCTTTCAACCTGCAGTTGGCTACCCATCAATTCAACCAATTGTTTGCTGATAGCCAGACCCAATCCCGTACCAGCATCTTGACGTTTTTTGTCTCCCACCTGTTCAAAGGCAAGGAAAATTTTAGCTAGCTGCTGGGCATTCATGCCAATACCCGTATCGATAATTTCAAAACGCAAAGTTTGAAAATTAAAAGCGGTGCTGTCTAGAGAGTCTGCAGCAGATATCTGACAAGAATTACTGCTGATTTTGAACGTTACCTGTCCTAAATCGGTAAACTTAACTGCATTACTTAGCAAATTAAATAAAATCTGCCGCAGGCGTTTTTCATCCGCCACAATACCCGTAGGTAGAGAGCCAACAGTTTGACATTTAAACTGAATATTCTTTTCTAAGGCTCTTGCTCTGAAGATATCCTCTATGCCTGATAAGAAAGTCGCTAGATGAATATCCTGAGGAATCAATTCTAGCTTACGCGCCTCGATTTTCGATATGTCTAAGATGTCATTGATTAAGGTCAATAAATGATTGCCACTATCTTGGATAATATTGAGTCCTTTCTTTTGCCGGCTGGTCAAAGTGCGATCGCGACCGAGAATCTGAGCATACCCCAGAATTCCATTGAGAGGAGTACGCAATTCATGACTCATGTTGGAGAGAAATTCGCTTTTAGCCCGACTGGCAACTTCTGCTGCTTCCTTTGCCTGTAGCAGTTCGACAGTTCTTGCCTGAACCATCGCTTCTAAATTGGCAAAATTCTGGTCGATGATCGAACTGATTAAAGTCGTACTCAGCAAAAATACTGTAGCTACACCGACCATGGTGCCCAAGATAATCGGATCTATTTCCGCTACATTAACAGAAGGCAAATGATCTATCGGCATAAAACTAGTAGCTTCCATACCCGTATAGTGCATGCCACTAATAGCAATCCCCATTACTACCGCACTACCAAGTTTCTGCCAGTTGTAACCTTGTACTCGGTCGTCTTGAAAATAGAAAGCCAGCCACAAAGCAGCGATTGAGGCAATCACAGCAACCATGACTGATAGCACCATTAGCCACGGATCAAACCTCATTTCTGCTTGAACTTTCATTGCTGCCATACCTGTATAGTGCATACCAGTAATTCCAGTTCCCATACAGATTCCGCCAACTAGTAGAATTGGCACGCTAGCTTGGGCGTGGCCTAGCAACCACATAGCCAAACCTGAAGCTGCGATCGCACATACTAGAGATAGCAAAGTTTTAGCAACCTGATAGCTTACTGGCACCGATAATTGAAAAGCCAGCATCGCTACGAAGTGCATCGACCAAATACCCGCTCCCATTGCTGCTGCACCACCCAAGAGCCAGAGATAACGCGCTTTGCCCTTCGTTTTTCTAACTTTTCCTCCCAAATCTAGAGCCGTATAAGATGCATATACAGCGATCGCAAAAGAAAATATTACTAAACCGAAATTGTAGTTACTCGCCATTGTTTTGCCTATACTCAATAAAAATAAGATTTGCCAGAAACAGTAATTGGTCACTAGGGTAGATATTGCTCAATTAGATTGACGATCGCTTTTTCTTGAAAACTACTGGCTAAATCCTTGATTTGATTAGCCAGGGGCGCATATTGTTCGTTCAATTCTTCTAAATATATTGCTCGTTCGCGAATCTTTTTCATGCTGCCCAACATGGCTAGTTCGTGAAGAATTACCATTTCTTCTAGGGGTGGAACAATCAAGGTTTGAGTCGTAGAATTTTGCCTTGCCAGCTGGGTCGCACTTAATTTTTCTATTCCTTCGTAAATCCAATCTAATTCTAGGAATTCTTTTAAGGTTTCTAGCAATTTGGTTTCCTCGACTGGTTTAGATAAAAAAGAGTCGCAACCAAACTTACTTTTATTTTGTTCGAGGTCTATAAAGCTGGCTGAAACCGCCACAATCGCCACGTCTGTTCTTTTTTGGCTGAGCTGACGAATTTCGGCAACCGCTTGCAATCCTGTTTTATCTGGCATCATCAAGTCAATTAGAATACAGTCAGGCTCTAATTTTGAGGTCAAATCTACTGCTTCTTGAGCACTACTGGCGAGGGTAACTCTAAACCCCAAGGGCTCAAGCATACTCTGTAGCACCAAAAGATTTTCTGCTCGATCATCTACGACCAAAATATGTTTTCTAGACCCTTGATAGCCTATGATTTGCTCAGAACTGCGATCGCCAGCAGTAGCTCCACTGTTGATAGTTTCGATTACAGGAAAAGTAAGATCGAACCAAAAAGTCGAACCTTTACCTAATTCACTGTTAACCTGAAGTTTCCCTCCCATCAACTCGACTAATTGCTTACTAATAGGAAGACCTAGCCCCGTCCCTGCTGCTCGACGTTTTTGATCGCCAACCTGTTCAAAAGCGTAAAAAATTTGATTTAGCTGTTCGGCACTCATGCCGACTCCTGTATCGGTAACTGCAAAACGAATTGTTTGATAATTGCGGGGTTGGCTGTAGGTAGTTTCTTCCAGGGATGATTGATAGTTGGTGGCGCACACATTTAATGTTACTTCTCCCCAGTCTGTAAACTTAATTGCATTACTCAGTAGATTGAGCAATACTTGTCTCAATCGTTTTTCGTCACCGCAAATACCCGAAGGAAGGGGAGTTGCAGGGTGAAACTTGAACTTAAGATCTTTTTCTAAGGAGCGCATTTCAACGATGCTTGCAACCCCAGACAAAAAACTTGCCAGATAAATATCTGAAGGATAAAGCTCTAACTTTCGAGCCTCAATTTTTGCCAAATCTAAGATATCGTTAATTAAAGTTAGTAAATGGTTGCCGCTTTCATAGATAGTTGTTATTCCTTTAATTTGTTGGGGATTTAAAGAGCGATCGCGTTTTAAAATTTGAGCGTAGCCTAAAATACCGTTGAGAGGCGTTCGCAATTCATGGCTCATATTCGACAAAAATTCGCTTTTAGCCTGATTTGCTACTTCGGCTTTGTCTTTGGCATCAGAAAGTTCTGCTGTTCTGGTCGTCACCCGCTGCTCTAGCTCAGAGTTAACCAGACGCAGCTGCTTTTCGGTTCGCTGGCGCTGTATCAAATAAACTCCACTTACACCAAAGCCAAAAATAGATAGTCCCACAAAGGATAGCCAGTAGCGATATTGATAGAGAGCTTGACTCAGGGAAATTTTTCCCCAATCTTCGTAGGGACGAACCTTCAAATGTCTCAAAGTATCGTGAACGGATTGATAGTTGGCAGGAATTGTCCATCCCTGATACTTACCTAATGTTGCAGCCTGTGCGCTAGATGGCATTTCGATCAAGGTCACGGCAACTTTTTCCGCCAGTTCAGAATCTGTGTTGGGCATCATGGCAAAGGGCCATTCTGGGTACAGTTGAGTACTTAAAGCGAAAGGAAATTCTCCACCATGTTGCTCTTGAGAATTGAGAATGACAAAATCTTCAAGCTCGATCTTACCTTCTTGAGCCATACGTTCTAGGGTATCGGTGCGAACTGTTCCCGCGTCAACTGAACCGTAAAGCACGGCATAGACTACCGCATCATGACTACCGCCAAACTTCAACTCTTTAAAATGGCGATGGGCATTTATTCCCGCTTTTTCTAGAGTTTCACAGGCCATTTGCCAACCACCAAAGGCAATTTCACTGACGGCCATAAATTTTTTACCTTTCAAGTCTTTTAGTTCTTGAATGTCATTACGATCTCGATGGCGGAAGATGACCGCACCAAACTGAGTATATGGTTTTCCCAGGCGCAAATTTTGTAGAGTAGCAATCCGCCTCACTCCATATGTCCATTCTAGTTCGACATACATTCCTGGATTAGGCAGCACAAAATCCACCTGCTCATTAACAATTAGCTCTTCGATGTTGTCAAATTTCAAAGGTACCAACTGAAAATTATAGCCAGGAATATTTGTACTGAGATAATCGATAGTGGGTTGCCATTTTTGTCTGGTCTGTTCTATTCCTCTGACTGCCATTACCCCGACTCGGATCTGCCTTTTTTCCGAGTTGGTGCGTAAGTTAATCTTTCCTTCATTGATCTCAATAGAGGAATCTGAAATATTTTCGCGAGCAAGTACAGGAGCTGTAGTCGGAAAAATGGTTGCTATAATTCCCAAAGACACTAAAACTCTGATACATAACATGCATCCATAGGAGGGAAATTCAACCAGCTGATAAAATAGTCGCCATTTTTTGTTCATGACATCTTTTTAGGATTTTGGGAGCAATTCTGGAGAATTTAAACTTTTGCCTTGGATAGTTTTAAACTAGCTAAATCAAAGGGATTTTTCTCACAGAGCAGTTTCTCAAAATCTTGTGCTGGCACAGGACGACTAAACAAATATCCCTGGATTATGTCGCAGTCACAGCCGACTAGATATTCTAGTTCTGATTGAGTTTCCACACCTTCTGCCACCACCTTCAAATCTAGCTTGTGAGCCATTTCAATCACGGATTTAACAATTACCGAATTTTTAGAATTTTGCTCGATCTGACTTACAAAGCTGCGATCAATTTTTAGGACATCAAAGGGAAATTGCTTGAGGTAGCTTAGGGATGAATATCCAGTACCAAAGTCGTCTAGAGAAATTTGAATATCTAGTTTCTTAATCAGATTTAATCTTTGAATATTGAGCTTTTCGTTTTCTACCAAAATTTTTTCGGTTAACTCCAATTCTAAGAACTCTGCTTTGAGTCCTGAGTCAAACAGTATTTGGGTCACTCGATGAAAAAGATCTAGCTGCTTAAACTGTCTGCCTGATAAATTAACTGCAATAGCGAGATCTGGATATCCCAGTTGGTGCCAAGCTTGAGTCTGTCTGCACGCAGTTGCTAGTACCCATTCGCCAATAGATTCGATCAAACTACTCTGCTCGGCGATCGCAATAAATTGACTCGGCATCACTAAGCCCATTTTGGGATGATGCCAGCGAACTAGAGCCTCGGCAGCGATTATTCTGCCCGTTTTCAACTCGACTTTAGGCTGATAGTATACCTGCAATTCTTGACGCTTCAATGCATAGTGCAGTTCTGTTTCTATTGTTAAACTTTCGCCAACAATTGAGCCTGCTAATTTTAAGGAATTATTATAAACTTTATAACCGTCTCCCCCTTCCTCTTGAGCGTAGCTCATCGCCAAATGAGCCTGGCTCAATAACTTCTCGATGTCAACTTCGTTTCTACCATGACAAAAATTAATCCCAATGCTGGCAGTTAAAAAGAATTCTAAATTATTGACTATAAAAGATTTTCTAAATTTATCTAATATTTGATTGGCAAGATCTTGCCCTAACTGTTGCTGTTTGATTCCTGAAACTAAAATAATAAATTCGCTGTTGTCTAGCTTAATAGTTGCGGTCGCTCCATCACAATCGAGTAAAGAACTAGTGATACATTCTGAAATAGCGATCAGCAACAAGCTTCGGGCTTCATTATCTAAGGAGTTAAAAATCCGTTTAAAGCGGTCGATCTCGAAATACATAACTGCTGTCAAATTTTGCTTTGCGGCAGGTAGTTCTGACTTCTGAGAATTAACATCCTGACTGGCGATTGCACCATTCTCTTCGGATAATATATACTCAAACAGGTCTCGTAGAGCAAGGCGATTGGGCAATCGAGTGACACGGTCGATGTTTGCAGGACTGCATTTTGCAGCATATTCTTTAATTTTGCTCTGCAATGATTCCTGAATCTGAGATTGTTCTCGATGTTTGTTCAGAGCCATTTTGATAGATGCGTGTAGCTCTCGATCTTTAAATGGCTTTAATAAGTACCCATAACATCCAGTTTTACCAGCTCTTTCTAGGGTTTTATCATCAGCATAAGCTGTCAAGAAAATAATCGGTACATCATAGACAAATCTGATTTTGGCGGCAGTCTCAATCCCGTCCATATTACCTTTAATAGCAATATCCATCAGAATCAAATCTGGACACTGGGCATTAACTTTTTTAAATGCTGCATTGCCTGATGAAACGATATCAACAACATTATATTTAAGTTTTCTGAGCTTATCTGCTAAGTTTTCAGCTATTAATAATTCGTCTTCAACAATTAAAATATTAATCTTATTCATTAATTATATGTTTTAAAGCCATTAGTGATATTATAAAATCTCGATAATAATGTCGCCATTGCTAAAAATACTTATGCTGAAATGGCTTTGCATAATTATTTAGTAATTTATCTGAAATAAGCTGTGTAAAAAGCAATTTAGAAGCTGACTAATACAAAATAAATACAATAACATCTGATCCTAAGTAGCTTTATTGCCAGGGCTACATCCCTTTTACTCAGAACATAATCTTTGATTGACTAAACCCCAACAATCTTGGTTGATAGATTATCTTGGTTTTGTCAATGTAGATATCAATGTTAAATAAAACACAATTTTTCCCGCTTTGTCTTTTTAAATTAAA
Organism: Cyanobacteria bacterium J06648_1; assembly: GCA_039817275.1. GTDB lineage: Bacteria > Cyanobacteriota > Cyanobacteriia > Cyanobacteriales > Xenococcaceae > Waterburya. The sequence continues at coordinate 9,192 of JBCBWB010000059.1, forward strand.
ATCCAAAAAATTATGTAAATATTCATGTGCAGTTCCCCGTTTTCAGTAAATAATACCTTGCAAATTTAAGCTAATTATGATGCTAAACGTCTTCACAAGTTCCTCAAAATATTAATCTATAAAGTAACTATCAGCTTCCAAGCATTATTTGGATCGATGCAGTCAGACAATAGTTAAGGAGGGACTAGAGCTAATGCTCGCGACAGCAGATCGTCGCCGTAAAACTCAAGAAGATCAGGGACAAGCCTTAATTCTCTGATCTGAAGATGATTGGAATAAGTGATGTTTCTCTCGTTGGCAGGAAAAATGCCTTGTTGGGCGAAATGATCCAGCAGCTAGAAAAACTGCTATCTTAATTCTGGCTTCTGACTCTACCAAAAGATATCCACCATGATCAACAAAATCTTAGTCGCCGTAGACCGTTCTCAAAACAACAAACTAGTCTTTGACACAGCAGTATCTCTGGCACAAACTACTGGTGCTGACCTAATGTTGCTGCATATTCTATCGGAAAAAGAACCAGATCACCCCATAGCACCAACCTATACCCACTTCCCAGTAGTAGACGAAATGAGGTATGAAACATATCAAAGCGAATATGCTGACTATGAACAGGATGGATTAGAATTTCTGAAAAATTTGACAGAAGAAGCGATCTCCGCAGGAGTAGATAGCGAATATACTCAGTTAGCTGGTAATCCTGGGCGCATAATATGTGAACTAGCAAATAATTGGTCTGCGGACTTGGCTGTAGTCGGTAGTCGCGGATTGAAGGGTATGAAAGAAATGTTTATCGGCAGCGTTAGTAATTACGTTACCCATCACGCACCCTGTTCGGTCTTAATCGTCCGTAGTGATACAGATTCAGTATCTTCTATCGATCCTCTATCCGAAAAAGAAGCAGAGACAGCTAGTAAACGAGAAGTTACTACTAACAATTAATGAGTCAAGTGTTTAAGAAAACATGAGTAGCCAGAAAACGTAGGTTGATACTTAAGCTGAATTTTTGAGGCGGAGGAAAATTATGTCTGTTAAACTTATGACCCACAAGCCAGACTACATAATCGGTCTAGAAATCAATGGCTGAATTGACGGTGAAGATATTGAGCGCATTGTCACGACGAGCGCGTCCCATGCGCCTCTCGGCGCTCTAAAGGATACACCTTCGGATAACGCGGGGTCGCTCGTCAGAATAGTCGAACCCAGAATTAATTCTGGGGAGAAACTAAAAGTATATGCCGAAGTTAACAGTTGGTCGGGAATGTCTCTGGGGGCATTTATTAAAGACCTCAAATTTAGCCTACGGCACCTAAATGATTTTGAACAAGAGGCAATTGTCAGCGATCACAAATGGCTCGAAGCTTTGGTAGCGTTGGGCAATACGTTATTTTCTGGTATTTAAGTTAAGCATTTTGCTTTAGATAAGAAAGATAAAGCTTGGGAATGGCTGGGAGTTAGTTCATATCAACTAAAGGCGGCAAATTAGCTAATCCTCACAAATTCTTCAAAGTTTATAACTAATCTATAGCTAGACCAAAAAAGAGTAGTCCAGAGAAACTATGACATTTAGATCGGGAGATAAAGGTAATGACCGAAGCAGTCAAAACATGGTGTCCAGCGATCGAGTTAAATGAGACGGATAAATATTTGACTCTCAAAGCAGAAATTCCTGGGGTTGAAATTAAGCACTTGAACATTAATGCCAAACCCGAATTAATCGCCATTTCAGGAATTCACGATCGCCACAAATCAGCAGCCGAACAAGAAGTAATTCCCTCAGAGCTTCATTATGGACAGCTTGACTGTAGCGTTCCTCTACCACAGGCAATTCGGGTAGATCGCGTCAGCGCCGAACTGATCGATGGCGTGCTGACGATAACTATGCCGAAAGCAAATATAGCCAGTCCTGCTCAAATTTAGAGCCAGAGGCAATCAATTCAAGAAGTCGAGGTCAGAATCATGAAGGCACACGACAGAACACCAGTTGCAACACCACTATTAGTCGGGCTTTCTTTATTGTTAATCGGAGCAGCTCAAATTACTGCAATCTGGGCGTTGTCTAGAATAATCTTGCCGACTTCGATTCAATCTCCCACCAGTGAGGAGGTACAGCCAGCCAAATTTAGTCCGCAGATCTATCAGTTGGAAATAGTCAACGGTCAGATTCAACTCATACCAAAGGCAATTCGTACCGCGGCAACTTCTCCCAAACTGGCATTAACCGAAGCCCTAGAAAAATTACTGGCTCAATCGCCAGCTTTCGATCCCACAACTACAATTCCTGCCCAAACTCGTTTACTTAATCTCGATATTAGCAATGACGGCATATATGTCGATTTATCCCCAGAGTTTGCTTTAGGAGGTGGTAGCAGTTCGATGATTTATCGAGTAGCACAGGTTATCTATACAGTTACCAGCATTGATGCTCAAGCCCCAGTCTATTTATCGATTAATGGGCAGCCTTTAAATGATGATTATCCGCTAGGGGGCGAAGGATTGACCCTGGAATATCCGACAACAAGACAGCAATTTGAGCGCGAATTTTTAGCACGATAATTAATTTAAGAGGTAATAAACATGAAACTTTTCACCTGGATCCAAAATACAGCCCAATATTTATTTGATGGCGTATTGAGATTATTTAAAGCTACGGATGATGACTATCCAAAAACAGGGGTTTTACCCTTTAGTGGCGATCCATGTGACGATCCAAACAAGTATTCTTGATGGTTCGTTGTTCGTTGTTGGTTGTTATGCGATCGCATTTTACATGATGAGTTTGCTCATGTTTTAGAGAGATCGTTTATCCTTTAGGGCTTTGCATGATTGGCTGTATGGAATTGCGCGCAAAGCAAAGCTTTGCCAGTTAAAGCGGCTGGTTCAAAAATTCGCTCCATAATTCCTTTAACCGCTACGTATATTAGCTATTAGCTTCGATTCGAGACATAACCCAGCCGCATTGTCAGTTAATTCTTGTAATTCGCGATCGCTTTGATAGCTCTCTTGGGCGTTGGTGAATCAAGGTATGAAAATGAAGCTCATCCACTTAGTAGGCGTTTCTTCAAAGCTGATGGCTGATGGCTGATAGCTAAAAAAATGTTCCACATATTGTCCAGTTTTAGACTGACAACTAAAAAAAGATTCCATATTTTTTGGATTGTAGCAACAGCAAGCTTTGCCTATATTGATTTTTAGATTTAGCAATTATTTTAAGCAGTCTAATAAATTATGAGTTCTGTAGATGATATTTCTCAGAAGGTTGTTGTAACAGGAGGATTGGGTTTTATTGGTGGACACCTTGCCATACAGCTTCTCAATCAAGGGTGTCAGGTAACGGTATACGATCGCTGTATTCATGGAGAACAGGCTTGGCACAGTAAGCTAGGTCATCATCCTCGTTGCCGCATCATTGTAGGCGATTTACTCAACGAAAAGGAACTAAAGGCGGCGCTGGCGGAACAAGATATTGTTTATCATTTGGCTGGCTTCTTGTCATGATGTTAAGGCGCAATACTGCCAGTTTACTGGGTCTGTGGCTCAAAAGCGCAACTGGGGCGCAAAACAAGCACAATATCCCATTCTGCTATTTATCGATTCTGACTGCATTGCGACTCCTTGTCTGCTGCAAGCCCACTGGATAAGCTACCAAAAAAACCCGAATCAATCTGCGGCTATAGGAAGCACGGAATTCTGCGGGACAGAAAACTGGCTTTGGCAGGTAGTTAAACTTACGCCCTATCTAAACTCTTTTTCCTTGGCTCAATTTCAGATGCCAGTGCTATGGGGACCTAGTAACAATCTATCCTGTCGTCAAGCAGACTTCGAGCAGTTGAGTGGGTTTGACGAGCGATCGCCGAAGCCTCTTGGTAGCGAAGACGTGGACTTTGGCTATCGTCTTTATTATCGGGGTAAAACAATGATGACCTGTCCTGAGGCAAAGCTGTATCATTCAACTGAAACCTGGAAAACCCTGAGTGCAGTACTTCTAAGACTCATTCGCTGGGGTAGGGGTGAGGCATACATTATAGAGCGTTACTGGTCGGAGTTATACGATGACTGCCCTGATCGCTATGGATGCGCTTTAGCTTTAATCTTAGTCGGCACGTTATCAGCACTACTCTTGGGACAATTTTTTTGGTTATATCTTCCTCTTATTTTTTTGGTTGTTAACTTCGCTTCTCGTCTGTTGTGGCGCATCTTCAATCAACCAAAGTATGCACTGCGTATACTCCAGCTCATTGCAGCAGAAGCCCTAATACTGTTCTATGAAACAGCGATTCTATTTCATCTTCTTTCAAGAGATTTCGATCTTAAGCCTTTTTTTTCCTGTGTGATAATTCGCCCCGAAGATGCGTTGGCGATCTGGAACATAAGAATTTTTGAAGTGTGGAAGCGCATTTTGGAAATCACCTTAAGCGGATTAGCCATCTATGGGTGGCTACACAGAATTTGACTACAGGTTACTAGCGATCGCTCTACTGTTTCGTACTCTACATCAAAATATTATGGCTATCTTTCTTTTGATCATCGCGATCATTATTATCTGCTTCATTCTCTATTTAAGTTCGGACGGTTATATCTTCGATAAAGGACGAAAAACAGAAGGCATCATTACAGACGTTCAGTCTCGTTCTCAAACGGATCAATATGGCAAAGTTCATGTTTCTTATATTGTTTCGTATCGATTTAATGATTCGGAAGATCGGGTATGGAGAGGTAAATTTACTGTAAAATCATCGACCTGTAGATTTAAAGAGGAGGATACGGTGACAGTCTATTATCTCCCAGATAAACCTTATAAGAATGTGGTTTCGCGATAACCTAAATTGAGATGACTCAGTACACTGCAAAAACTCTGTCTGAAGTATATGAAATTATCGAATCTATTCCTGGGTCTAAGGCGATTATCGATTTTATCTCTGGAGAGATGGGTAACGAAGTGCTTCTCTCTCAATCTCTGGGGGGCATATTTTACGATCGCCATCAACAGCAAAATCGAGTAATTGCCTTGACTTGGGAAGGCTGTAGCTTGCTCTATGATAATGTTTCTCACGATCAGATCGAGCTAGTTAGTGAAGACATTCATGCAGAGTGGAATAAAAATCGCTACAGCACTGGAGAACAGCGATTCAATTGGCTGGTAAAGCAACAGCATAGAACCAGGCTAATGGATCTTTCCCAGATCCGATTTCGCTTGGGACCATTCTGGCTATCCTGCGGTATGACGATTGGCGGATACTCTCGCAGCGGATACTTTGCCAAAAGAGGATTTAATCAGCAGTACGGTCGCTATTGGCGAATTGCAACGAACCGACTGGGTCGGACTCAACCTATTTTTAACGTTGGTTTACCTCTGGTTGCAGATACTTATCTGTCACTGTTTGATCGCCATGAGCGTCACGAACCAAAGCGAAATACTCAACTATGGCAGATTCGTCTTTTTCATCGTTGGGCAAAACAGCTAGGAATCAAGCTAGTAATTATTTCTGGGTTATATCCTCGGAAACTACTTCAGGATATCATTCGCATCCATTCTCCCCATCGGAATCTAACGGCGATCGCTAATATCGTCCAACATTCACTGCTGCATGGCGCTCCCGCTTCTGGAGCAGCAGAGCTAGCTTGTGTATTTGGGTGTAATTTTGTGCAGCTTGGCGATAACTCATACTTTGGCTCTCTTTTATATAACCCTCTTATCTTTGCGCCCATACTCAGGGTTCGAGGATACAAGCATTTCGGCATCTTCAATACAGAGCAGGAGTGGAAAAGACGTTTTGGAAAGCTCGATCGCCACAATCAAGAAATTGAGTCAGCCTGTTTTGACTACTTAAAGAATTATCTTACATAAATTTCATATGCACACAGTACAAAATTACTTTTTAGAAATAGCTCAGGAGTTTCAACAAATCTTGGAGCATATTTCTCCTAGTTGGTGCTTTCTAGAAAAGCTAGAACAAGCCTGTTGCTCTCATCGTCATGTTGCGATCGCTGAACTCAAAAATGTTGTTCGCCCGACTCATTTTATCGCTCGAACTGACCGCAGCGTTGGTCTTAATAGTGTTGGTTTATTATTAGACCGCCTGAGTATTTTATCTATCAAAGCCTGGTGCCTGCGAGATCTAGACAACAGTTGTTTAGAGGCAACACGAGTCTGTAACGAGCAGATCCTGGATATTACAGGCGCACTCTCTGAGGCAATTCCTGCTCAGAACTGTTTAAACTCAAAACTCACTATCTATCAAACATCTGTAAAAGCAGATAACTGGGAATCAGCTATCTACGATCTGATGACTACCAACCTATTAATTTGGCAAGCTCAAGAGGCGCTGTATTGTAAAAGTTCGGTAGAAGCAGCCCAACAGTTTCAGGCTTATATATCTTTGTTTCCAGAAATAAATTTAAGAAGAGATGCTTTGATTCATAGTTGCGAATATCTTTACTGGTCTGACTTTAAAGGTCGGCAGTAACTTTATTTAGCAACGGAATTTCAATTAAAAAGTGTTCAACAGCATTACGCATTTACCAATTAATCATTTACATAGCTAGCATTGGGTAAAACTTCGGCTTTGACTCTGATTGCACCCTGAACTACCAGAACCGAACAAGGAGCATGATGAATTACATAGTTACTTACACTACCCAGAAACATCTCTGAAATATTTTTACGACCCCGACGACCCATAACTACAACATCTGCGCCCCAATTCTTAGCGCGATCGCCTATTCCCAAATTACAATTCCCTATATGGCATTCATATTTACAATCGATGCCAAGTTTATGAGCTTTTTCGACCAACGTTTTTAGCCACTCATTAACTATATCCACTTCTTGTTTGAGTCTTTTTTGAGTCCAGTCATAACGTTCTCCCAATAAATCGACATCATACAGAGTAGCAATCCCAATCCAGGGCGATACATCCTGCATTGTCCAATCAACAAAATGTACCAATAACATTTCTGTTGTTCTGGGTTCGGCGAGAGAAAAAGCAGAATCCAGAACCGTTGCGGCTTCTGATGAGCGATCTAAGGCAACTAATATTTTTTTTAGCATATTCTTTCCTCCATAAAGTCACAAGAGCGCATAATTTACTGCATATAGCTAGAAGTCTTGAATACCAACAAATAACTCCTGCGCGGTATCCTTCAAAAAAGCCTTGATGATTTCTAATTCCAAACGCTTCCATCGGGCATGACCGTTTGGTAAAAGCTGGCTCCAGTGAAATTTACACCATCTAAGTTGGCATCCTTAAAATTTGCCGCTCGCAAGTTAGTCCATGCCAATTCAGAATTTTGCAAATTAGCATTTTTAAGACTCGCACCGCTTAAATTAGCATGATTTAGCAGAGTACGATTCAGATTAGCCTTTTCTAAGTTTGCTCCAATCAAGCTAGCTCGCAACAGATCTGCATGGCTGAGGTTAGCAGCATAGAGAATAGCTCTATTTAGATAGGCTCGTTCAAAATTAGTTCTGCTTAAAACAGCCCGATTTAAATAAGCATTGCAGAGATTGATCTCTGCCAAATATGCCTTATGCAAACACACGTTTTGCAGGTGAGAATGGGAAAAATTCCTTCTGCCAGTTGAATAAGCTTGCTTTAGCAAATCGGCTTTCATTGCAGTACAGTTTCGCCCTAATTCTTGATTGGCGCTTTTTATTGGTTTCATCGATCCTGATCTCCTTAGTCTTCGAGAAGATCTTCAATTGAGTTGGCGATTAGGGAATAGCCATTTGATTCTATTTCGCATTCGACTAACTCCCATTCTCCTGGTGCAAAAAATTGGCTGAGATTACAAATAGCTTGATAGCGATCTAAGCTATGGATATCGACTAAGTGATTAACTTCTTTTCTGATTCCTTTGATAGAAGTATCTGTCTTGAGAGTCATGGTATACCTCACTGGTTAATTCGTTCTTGGGTTCAAGATAGGAAAAAAGCTTGAAGAAATTGTGAGGATTTTGAGAGGGGACTTAAACAATCCTAGCTGTTAAGCTGACCGAGCCACATTTTTCTGTTGCAATATACAGGTAAATATCTAAGAACGTAAAGCTGGCGCTAGAAAACTGACCAACTTGGAGACGGTAGCTTTAATAGTCTCAGGAGAATTATCTTGAATTAGGGAGCCTGGTTTGCTAAATTCTGCTAGCACTCGCAGCAACACGGCAATTACCAAGTCGAGTTTCCAGGTAAGTTCTGTACGAGATAAATCAGGAAGAGAGCGCGCTAATGCATCGAGAAAAGCTTCTGTACTGGATTGAAATTCCTGTTCGGCAATAAGTCTCACTGCATCTGGTTCTATACGGCAGCGTCCCATAAATCTCGCGCAGTGAATACCGCGCTCACCACTGCTGAGAACAATCTCTAGAGGAGGCGTTAAAAAAGCTTCTAATAGAGCTTCAAGACTAGGATGCTCTTTTTTCTTTTGGCATTGCTTGAGTCTGTCTAACTCTGCTTTGACTATGGGTTGAGCAGTTCGCTTAATAACGGCGCGCAACAAACCTTCCTTGGAACCAAAATGATAGTTAACCGCAGATAAATTTACATCAGCTCCACGGATAACGCTTCTTAAGGACGTTCCTGAAAAGCCATTTTCGGCAAATAATCGTTCTGCTACATTGAGAATTTTCTCTTTGGTGAGTATAGAAGTTGTAGATGTCATATTCAAACAAACGTAAGAACTATGCACATGATAAAGGAAAATCTCTTAACTGTGTTTAATCTCTACCAAAAGTTAGATTTGCCGAAAAAACTTTTATTTGCGCTTGACTTTAATTCATACATTCGTTTTAATTAATTCAAGTCAAATATTGAATTCAATTTATGCTACGTAAGCTTATTGTATTAGAAAGGCTAAGGGGCAACTGTAGCTTGAAATCATATTTCAATTTATCAAACAAACGTTAGATCTATATAGCTGTCTATTATCGTTATGACTACAAACCACATATCTCAATCAGATGCGGAACATCAGCCTTCTGCAAGTACTCTGGCAAGTCCGCGTAAAAACAAAGGCAGATACTTTTATCTCCTGCTAGGAATAGGCGGTCTAGGACTAATATTCTTATTGGCTCGTCCAGTCTTAATGTCTTTATCAAGCGCTCCCTCTACCGAAACCGCAGCGAGCGTTCTACCCGTAGCCACGATTGACATTGAGCCAGTAGAATCGTATCAAGTGTCCCGCACCTATACTGGCGAAATCGCGGCGATTAGAAGCAGCAATTTGGGCTTTTCCCGCGGTGGAGAGGTTAAACAAGTTATGGTCGAAGAAGGCGATCGCGTTACCAGAGGACAGGCATTAGCCAGACTGGATATTCGCAATCTGCAAACCCAGCGTCAGCAGCTTTTAGCCGAAAAAGCGAGAGCGCAAGCTCAATTATCTGAGTTACGAACAGGTGCGCGAATTGAAGACATCAACGCAGCCAAAGCCGCAGTACAGGATTTAGAGCAACAGCTAAAGCTACAGTCAAAGCAGAGAGAAAGGCGCGAATTTTTGTACCGTGAGGGTGCGATCGCTCGCGAACAGCTAGACGAATTTTCTTTTGGAGAAGGCGCATTGCAGGCAAGGCTCAGTCAGGCTCGTAGTAACTTAGCCGAACTAGAGAACGGTACTCGACAGGAGCAGATAGATGCACAGCAGGCAACGGTGCAGCAGCTAGAAGCCAGTATTGCCGATCTCGATGTCACCATCGACAAAAGTACTCTCAAAGCTCCTTTTGAAGGCATCGTAGCCACCAGGGAACTAGATGAAGGAACGGTTGCCAACGCGGGTCAATCGGTTGTTCGTTTGATAGAAAATACGGCACCCGAAGCGCGAATTGGATTACCAGCTAGAGTGGCAGAAGAATTACAAATTGGTAGTTCGCGAACCTTAAAGTTGGGTTCCCAGACATATGAGGCGACGGTTACTTCTATCTTACCTGAAGTGAATTTAAATACGAGAACTCAGATAGTCGTCTTTAAGCTAGATCCTGCGGCTATTTCGCGGATAAACCCAGGGCAAACTGTCAGGCTAGAACTAACCAGAGAAATCGAGACAGAAGGCTATTGGCTGCCGACAGAAGCTTTAACCCAAGGTATCAGAGGACTTTGGACTTGCTTTGTCCTGACTGAATCAGAAGATACGGAAAACTATATAGTCAAACAGCACTCAGTAGAGATTGTCCATCAAAAAGGCGATCGCGCCCTAGTCAGAGGAACATTGCAGCCAGGCGATCGCATTGCGGCAAATGGTATACACCGCCTCGTTCCAGGACAGAGGGTTAATCCCCTGTAAGGGCGAACGGTCGTTCACCCCTACGTTATATATTCATCTTCAAAACATCATGATCAAACCGTTTTATCGCAACATACGTTTATTAATCCTGGCATTCATTTTAATTACTGCCTGGGGTATCTCCTCTTTTGAGGCTTTGCCCCGACAGGAAGATCCCGAAATGGTATCCAGAGTTGCCGTAGTTAAGACAGCCTTTCCTGGTGCGAGTGCAGAGCGAGTTGAAGCACTAGTGACAGAAGTTCTAGAGAGTGAGATTGCCGAAATTGAAGAAATTAAAACCATAGAATCAGATTCGCGAGTCGGCTTTTCTACTGTAACTATCGAGTTAGTTGATGCAGTCAAAAACGCCCAACCTGTATGGTCAAAAGTTCGAGATGAGATGGATGACGCTGCGGCTTCTTTCCCTCCTGGTGCCAGAGTTCCCGAACTAGACGAAGCAAAAACTAAAGCCTATACAGCGATCGCCTCTTTGACCTGGAATATATCCAGCACGCCTAACTATCCCGTGTTGCGACGCTATGCCGAACAGCTAGAAGTAGGGGTGCGGAGTGTAACGGGAACAGAAGAAGTAGAAATCTTTGGCGATCCGAATGAAGAGATTACCGTAGAGATCGATGCGCCTGAGCTAGTGGCGGTAGGGCTTTCACCCCAAGAATTAGCCGAACAGATAAACCTCAGTGATGCCAAAGTGTCGGCTGGACAATATCGTAGCGATCGCTCTAACATTGCGATCGAGGTAGACAGCGAACTAGAAACTATTGAACGGATTAGGCAAATTCCCATCCAAAATAATGAGGGACAGTTTACGCGCCTGAGCGATCTTGCCCAAGTTAGCCGCAGTATTCAGATCCCGCCGACAGATTTAGCATTAGTAAGCGGCAAACCAGCGGTGGTTGTTGGGGTAAGAATGAAATCAGGATTGAGAATTGACAAGTGGGCAAAAGAAATTAGGGCGGAAATGGCTAATTTTGAGGGTACTTTACCTCAGGGAGTTAGCTTAGACTTAATTTTCGATCAGAGTCAGTACGTTGACGATCGCATCGGCACTTTATTATCTAACTTAGTGATTGGCGCGCTGCTAGTAATCGGTGTCAGCCTGGTGACTATGGGATGGCGTTCGGCTTTTGTAGTTGGTACGGCTTTGCCTTTAGTTACCTTTATGGTTTTTGGCTGGATGAATACCTTTGGTATTCCGATCCATCAGATGTCGGTGACGGGAATTATCATTGCCCTGGGTTTGCTGATTGATAATGCCATTGTGACGGTGGATGAGATTCAGGTAGAGATGCAGCATGGTGAAAAACCACTTAAGGCGATGGTCAAAACAGTTGATTACTTAAAAGTGCCTCTGTTTGCCTCGACTTTGACCACGGTTCTCACGTTTCTACCAATTGTTTTGCTTCCTGGTGGTGCGGGGGAATTTGTTGGCACGATCGCTTTGGGTGTAATTCTGGCGTTAATTTCATCCTTGGTGTTGTCGTTGACGGTCATTGCTGGTTTGGCAGCGCGGATGTTAGCCGATACTCAAGGTAAAGCCGAACAGTTGGAAAATAAGGATCGTAAACCTCAAGGTAGGCTCCAAAAAATTCAAAGCTGGCTATTGAAGCCTGGGGCTTGGTGGAATGAAGGTTTAAGCTCTCCTAAGCTAGCTCGTCCCTATCGTAAATCATTGAGATTCACGCAGTCTAAACCACTATTGGCGATCGCTCTTACTTTTTGTCTACCTTTAATTGGCTTTATTAGTCTGACCAGCTTAAAAAATCAATTTTTTCCTCTGGTATCCCGCGATCAGTTTCAAATTGAGGTAGAATTTGCATCCTCGACAGCGATCGCCGAAACTAGGAATAGGGTCTTGCAAGCGCGAGAGATAATTTTAGAACGTCCCCAAGTAGAAGATGTTCACTGGTTTATCGGTGAAGGTGCGCCCAAATTCTACTACAACTTTACGGGCGATCGAGAAAACCAAGCCCATTATGCTCAGGCGATGGTGCAGCTAAACACAGACCAAGAAGTAGGAACGATCGTACGAGAGTTACAAACTGAATTAGATGCTCAATTCCCTGCTGCACGTATTTTGGTCAAGCAGTTTGAGCAGGGTCCTCTATTCGATGCGCCGATCGAGATGCGGATCTTTGGACCAAACTTAGATGAATTAAAGCGTTTGGGTACAGAAGCTAGAGCTATCTTAGCTAGCGTGCCTAATGTGACTCATGTCCGCGACGATCTTGGGGAGGCATTACCCAAATTAGACCTAACTGTAGACGAAGAACAGGCAAGACAGGCTGGTCTGACCAATACGGCGATCGCAAACCAGCTAGAGGCTTATTTGGAAGGTGCGGTTGGTGGGTCAATTTTGGAAGCGACAGAGAACTTGCCAGTAAGGGTGAGAATTGGTAATGCTCAACGGGCAGATCTGAGTCAAATTGCTTCTTTAGATTTGAGTTCCCAACGAAGTGAGAGTAATGATTTTCGCTCGACATCAGCATTAGGAGAATTCAACTTACGACCACAGCTTTCCAAAATATCTCGTCGCAGCGAACAGCGAGTTAACACGGTACAGGGATTTATTACCGCAGGGGTATTACCTTCTGAAGTTCTCGCTGATTTTCAATCACGATTAGAAGCAACGGATTTTCAGTTGCCTCCAGGCTATCGCTATGAGTGGGGCGGTGAACTGGAAGAAAGCAGTGAAGCCCAGGGGAATTTAGCTCTATATGTACCGATCTTGTTGGTGGTCATGGTGACAGCACTAGTTCTTTCTCTTGGTTCTTTTCGTCAGACTGGTATTGTGGTAGCAGTAGCGGTTGGCTGTATTGGCATGGCATTATTTTCTCTGAAAATTTCGGGTTCGCCACTGGGCTTTATGGCAATTGTTGGCACCATGGGTTTGGTAGGAATTGCTATTAACAATGGGATTATTGTTCTTTCGGCTTTTAATGAGAACCCTGAAGCAAGAGAAGGCAAAGCTCAAGCTATAGAAGATGTAGTAGTTCAGGCTACTCGCCACATTGTCACTACTACCATTACTACCATCGCGGGATTTGTGCCTCTATTAGTTAGTGGCGGCCCTTTTTGGCGACCTCTAGCAATTGCGATCGCAGGAGGAATTAACGGTTCTCTCTTGCTAGCGTTATATTTTGTTCCTGCTATCTACTTGGTTATGAAGCGTCGCGACAAGAAGAAATCGGGCAAGATACAAGAAAGATTTGAACCAGAAGAACACATCTATCAGGAGGCTTAAAATTAAAATAAATAGACTGCCTAAACTATGGCAATCTTTACAAATCAAATTAAAGAATACTGGAAAGTCATGACTAATACCAGAGAAGAATTAAATCGCAAGCTGAATGATTTATCCACAGAACAGCTTAAATCCGTTTATCAATTTGTCGAGTCCTTGGAATACGAACAACCAAAGCAAAATGAAATTCCCGTAACCAATGAAGATATCGACAGAGTAGTTGCAACTTATCGCCAACAAAATAAACCGCTACCAATCGGTTTGGCAAAAGGCGAATTTATAGTCCCTGATGATTTTAACGATCCTTTACCAGATGAAATTCTAGATTTATTCAATAATCCTCAATGAGAATACTGTTAGACACTCATATCTTTCTTTGGCTCATTGATGATAGCAGACGCTTGTCGGATAAATATCGTCAAGCAATTCAAGATCCTAACAATGAAAAGTTCTTAAGCGTTGTCTCTGTCTGGGAATGTGTAATCAAATATCAAATCGGCAAGCTAGATTTTCCTAGTTCTCCCGAAACTTATTTACCGATGGAAAGAAGAAAACATTTAATCAAAACCTTGACTGTTGAAGAAAGTTCTATTGCTCAACTAGTTAATCTTCCTTTACTACATCGCGACCCGTTCGACCGCTTGATTATCTCTCAGGCTTTACAACATGAATTGACAATAATGACTGAAGATAAAGCAATACTAACTTATCCAGAGATCGAGCTATTGTGATGAGTTTAAGAGCGATCGCAGGAGGCATTAACGGTTCTCTCTTGCTAGCGCTATATTTTGTGCCTGCTATCTACTTGGTTATGAAGCGTCGCGACCAGAAGAAATCGGGCAAAAAACCGCCAAGGTTTGCACCAGAAGAACACATCTACCAGGAGGCTTAGACATAAGCTGAGTATGTATTGATGATCTACAAAAGATTTAATCGTCGTCTATTTTTAGCCTTGCTCTTTTTCTTTTTTGCCTCCAAGGAAAAATATACGGCTGACGAGCTTAATACTACTAAATGCGATTGGTGCTGGATTGGTGCAGTGACTAATAATTCAATCACGATTAAAGCCAAGCTTAGTAATAGAGTTAGAGAAGGCAAAAACTACATCCAAGTTTTCTACCATATAGATAGGGATTTAAGTGCAAACAACATGGCAATACAAAAGGTAAAAGCCAGCTCGCTGAATCATCAGATAGCAACATTTAACCTAGTCGATTTGGCAGAAGATACTAATTATTATTATGTAATTGTTGCCGATGGTCGAAGATATCCCCAGCAAGGAACCTTACAGTTTAAAACAGTCAAGATTCATCAGCCATACAGTTTTGCGATCGCCTGTTCTTCCTGTGCAGGAGGTACAATCGGTAGATTTGTTAATTACGGAGTAAGCAATAGTCGAGTGTTTGAAGCTATCCGCCAATACCAATATCAAGACGACAGCGGACAAGATTCTCATTTAGCCTTATTTATTCATATGGGAGATTTGCATTACAGAAATGATTTGCCATCTCTCGGTTCAAAAGAAAATCATCTTGATGATTATCGAGACAACTATGATCTGGTAATGACCCAATCTAGGCAAAAAGATCTTTATCAAAATATCCCTCTGGCTTATATTTGGGACGATCATGACTATGGAACCAACGATTCTGATGGTTCTTATCAGCTGAAATATGTTGCCAGCGAAGGCTATAGAGAGCAAGTACCCCACTATTCTTTAGAAGAGAAATTAGACGCAATCAGTGGCAAAGGTGCAATCTATCAATCTTTTATAATTGGCAGAGTAAGATTTATCATGACCGATAGTCGTTTCTATCAAGACTCAATCAAGACAGTAGATGAACAAGAGCGCCAGCTTCTGGGTAGCGAACAAAGAGAATGGTTACTCCAACAGCTAAAACTCGGCAAACAGCAGCAAGAAAGTAACCGTGAAGGATTAACTATTTGGATCAACAGTATTCCCTGGATAGCCTCAGCCGATGCACCAACTGATTCGTGGAATAAATTTACCCAAGAACGAACTCTAATTGCCGATTTTATCAAAGAGAACGAGATTGACAAACTACTGATGATTTCTGGCGATGCTCATATGTTGGCATTGGATGATGGTGAGGCAGGAACCGCCAACAGTTATGCCACAGGAGGAGGAGGATCTTTTCCTGTAATTCAGGCAGCTTCTTTAGATAGTCGAGGTTCGTTCAAAGGTGATGCTTATAACGGTAAAAAATATATTGTCGATTCCACCGTAAAAAGCAAGAATGGTGCTATTCCAGGCAAAGGACAGTGGGGACTATTAAACTTTAACGATAACGGCAATGATATTGAAGTAAAAGTTGAATTAAAACGAATGGAAAATACCTTGATTCAGCATACTTTTATATTTAGTTGATCAATCGTTTTGTTAATTTGTCACCTTAACTGTCAATTAAAGGTCGCCCATACCGAAGAACCTCAAGTTTTTCTAGATTTCGCCCCAGAGTAGTTACGCGAAAAGTAACTATCCAAATTACTGCCACCAGGTAAATATCATGATTTCTCTCTCAATAGGGGAGCGCTCTCCGCCTAATAAAACAAACGTTTGATTGACATGCTGAATTACTTGTTTAACCTTATCTTTCGGAGCAAGACTATGACTCAACCTAAAGTAACTCTATTTAGCAAGCCCCACTGTCGATACTGCGATCGCGCTAAAGTCGTGCTTGACTACATTGGAGTCAAATATCAAGAATACGATGTTACAGCTAATCAGCGTTATGCTGATGCCTCGGTTTACCTAAGTGGTGTCACCACAGTGCCGCAGATTTTTATTGGCGATTATCACATCAACGGTGCAGAAGATTTAGAGCAGTTAGAAAGGACGGGGCGGCTGGAACAGCTCGTGCCAATAGATCGAGCAAGCCTGTCTTTTGATATTCTCTCGGACGCAGAATTGCATCAGGGCGCAGAAGATTTTACTCTGGGCAGGTATCTCCTGAAAAGTGACGGTAGTAGGGATAGAGACGACGAAAGCCTGATAATTTTGCGATTTTGCCAAGAACTTTTCGGTTTTTTGCCCAACACCTATGCTTATCTACACAATTGGGTAGAAGCCTACCAACTTTTCTATCACTGCCATCTGATCACGGCAGCGGAAAATATCAGGCAGGTAATGGGTCTGAAAAACTTGAGTGCGATCGGTTACTCTACCTCCAATGCCCACGGCTGTTCCTACTGTCAGGTACATACGGTCGGGATCTCCAGCCAGGACGAAAATTATCAAAACATGGCGGCAATGCTCAAGCAAGGTCGTCAGGGCAAAGCAGCAGAGAACAATCCATTCAATAAACTTGAAATAGCACTAACTAAGCTAGCTGCCGATGCTACCCTAAATCGTGTTGACCAAACTTTCCTATCACACATCGAGACTCTAGCAGCAGATATTGCCGATGAGGTAGATGTCGCCAAAAGTATTGAGGCAACATCCCTGTTTGCCTCTTCCTTCGGATTTCTCAACGTTTTTAACGAACTGACTGGATTAGAAATTGAAGGTGACATAGCACGCCAGGTAGTTGAAGATGCAGGAATTGAGACGGGAAGGCATGGCGTAGAAAATTCCAATCCGAGAAATCTCGATTACGAAATACCCCAGGGAAACTTATCTATCGAAGATGTAGCTGCTAAGTATAATGCAGCCGTTGGCGATCTCGATTCCTACGCCCAACTAGAATTTGGCTTTTTCCCCGCTTGGATTAAGCAGTGGTCACAGCTAAACCAAAAACGCTTTGCCTATTTCTATAGCGAACTGATGGGAAACCGAGAACATAGTTTAATTTCTGCCGAACTCAAGCATTTAATGGCAAGAGTCAGTGCGATCGCCAAAGGTCATGATTACTTAGCCGCAGCAGAGGGATACATGGCATATCAGGTCGCTACTGATAAAGAAAGAGTCATTGGGCGCATCAAAGAATGTTTTATCGTCGCCACTAATAGAGGAAAGAGCAGCGATATCTTTAATCAAAAAGAACAGGCGGCACTACAGCTAGCCTGGCTATCAGCCCAAATCCCTTTGACCACTCCCTATCGCTTTATTGAGCCGATCATCGAGTTTTACCAACCCCAAGAAGTAATCCACCTAATTGTAGTTTGTTCGGTGGCTTCCATGGTGCAGAGATTTGTCGCCGTTTCTCAGCCAGAGATCGAGACAGAAGTAAGCCAATTTTACACTCAGCATTCAATTGAAACCGATGCCTTGAAACTTCGTTATCCCTTGCCGTCCAAACTTGAAGTGAATAATTAAACTGCACCTGAGTCGAGGGAGTATGGCTTAAAAACTCTATCCTTTTCGTTCGTGCTGGCTGCTTGTCCCAAGACTGACGCTCTAAATAGCTCTGTTAAACAGTTGACAATAAATAGCTGGAGACTTAGCTAGTCTTTTGGGGATACTCCAAAAACTTACCACTGCAAAATTATGCTCTCTCAAATAGTCCGCCCAATGGTCAATACTCAAATACGCTTATTAGCTAAAAGTAAGACAATCAAAACAACTCTAATCAAAACGATCGCCAAATGGCTGGGGTTTTTAGGAGTAGAAGCACAGGTCACCCAGCTCAATACTTTGGGAGACAAAATTCAGGTGTCGATTACTGTCGGTCAGCCAGAAAATAGTGAGGATGCCGACTGGCAAAAAATATTAAATAATCTCGCCCAAGATCGGGGAGAAATAGCAGGTTCGGCTCTCAAACACTCTAGTTTGATTCCCGCCGACCAAGAGACTAAATACCAGCGTATATTGGCTTATGCCATTCAAATGAGTAATGGCGATCGCCATACTGATTGGTCAGTAGTTTCTCCCCAGTTAGAAGCACTGGGACTAGAAGAAGCAACTCTACTCGGGATTAAATCGGCCTTAAAAGTTCCCCAGTCAATAGATCGCCTAGTCAAAAACTTAGATGCCGATGTAGCGGCGATCGCTCTTTCTCAAGCAGCCAGCACGAACGAAAAGGATAGAGTTTTTAAGCCATACTCCCTCGACTCAGGTGCAGTTTAATTATTC